>JAISQS010000027.1 GCA_031274045.1 Planctomycetaceae bacterium
TTGCCCCGTTGGGGCGTAAAAAAATTCGCCGCAACGTAAGACCAACCAATACCGTTTGTCGCATAGTTGAAGTTGGGCGTACATCGCGAATTGGTAATGCGTGAGTTAGTCGGGGATCAATATTGGTAACAAAATTATGGCTATGGTGATGACGAATGGGAATTTTCAAGTATAAAAAGTGTAGTACAACAAAACCTGCTGATTGCAATTTCCTATGTTAGATCAAAAACGTTTTTTATTTCGATTTAAATTTCCTTGTGCTTATCTTGGGGTTGGTGAGAGTCTTGGTGAGTCTTATCGGTTGCCGGATGTGTCGTTGCTTGAGTCGTCGGAGGTTGGCGTGAGCGGCGGCGGGGATGTTGATTTTCGGGTTGGTTGGAACGAACGCGGGTTTGCTGTCGCAGCCAAAATCACCAGCAAAAAACAATCGCTTTGGTGCAGAGCCGTCTCGCCGAATGAAAGCGACGGCGTACAAATTTGTCTTGATACGCGTGATTTGAAAACCGTTCATCGTGCGACTCAATTTTGTCATCGGCTTGTGTTTTTGCCGATGGTGTCGGACGCGGGACGCTCCGAGCCGAGTGCGTTTTGGCTGCCAATTCATCGGGCAAAACTCCACCCCAACCCAATCGACGTGACAAAAATAAAACTTAAAAGTAAAATTTTCAACAATGGTTATGAATTGAGCGTGTTTATTCCGCAAGAGGTGTTGACCGGTTTTGAGCCGATAGAATATCCGTCATTGGGATTTCATTTTGTGTTGGTTGATCGTGAGATTGGCAATAGGTATTTTTTGGTTGCCCCGCCGTTCCCATACGACCAAGACCCAAGCATCTGGGGAACATTGGAATTAGTCCGAAACCAATAAAATAACGCCACACCAACGCACTCCGTAATGACGATTTATCGGCAGAATAATAAAAATAAAAATCCGGCTCTTTTATTATTTTGTGTTAGTGTGCCGACGCAGAAGCGTAAAAGAGACTAAAATAAAAATAAAAAATTTTTTACTTGAACAAAATGAATAGAGATTTTCGTCAAAATGACTGGGATGATTTGCTTGTTTCTGATCTGGATCGCTTACTTTCTTTGGCGATATATGAGGATGTATCGGACGTAGGTGATTTGACTAGTCTTTCTTTGATTCCGCCGAATACTCGTGGAGTTGCGTTTGTGGTTGTTAGGGAGGATTCTGTTGTTGCCGGAACGGGTGCGATTCAGACGATACTTAATCGTGTTGATGTTGGTTTGAGTTGGTTGCCGGATTCGCGTTGGGCGATTCGTGATGGGGTTCGTGTTGCCAAAGGTACGCCGTTGGGTCGTATTGAGGGTCCGGTTCAAAGTATGTTGACGGCGGAGCGGCTTGTGTTGAATTTGGTCGGGCGGCTTTCGGGTATTGCGACATTGACAAGAGAGTATGTTGACGCAATAACAGGAACCAAAGCGAAAATTTACGATACACGAAAAACCACACTCGGCTGGCGGCGTTTAGAAAAATACGCTGTTCGTTGCGGCGGCGGGCAAAATCACAGAACCGGACTCTTTGACGCAATATTGATCAAAGATAATCATTTGGCATTCGGCAAAGAAAACATTACCTTCTCCCCCCAAAACGCCATCCGCAAAGCAAAATCATACCTGCAATCACTACAACAAAAAGACAAATCAACCACGACACAATCACAATCACAGCCGCAATCACAAACCCCAATAATCGAAATTGAAGTTGACACTCTTGAGCAACTCAACGATGTTCTTTGTGAGTCGCCTGATATTGTGCTTCTTGACAACATGCCGCCGCAACAACTGCGCGAAGCTGTAACATTGAGAAATAAAATCGCGCCGAACGTAGAGCTTGAAGCCTCCGGCGGAATAAGATTAACAACAGTAAAAGACGTAGCCGAAACCGGCGTAGAACGAATCAGCGTAGGCGCACTAACTCACTCGGCAACATCAATCGATATCGGATTAGATTGGCACGTGTAACCGTTACGAAAATTGGTTATCGGTTAAAGGACTTGCGAATAGTCATAATTTCAAATTTTGTTGACGATATCTTTTGATTAGACGTAATCCAAGCCCAAAAAATATCAACACAAGTCCAAGTAACATCAGAACAATATTTGCGATTCCTATTCTTGGAGTCTCTTTCATCATCTTGCTGAAGTGATCAACAACCACAATCTTTTCACCATCCCAAACCAATTCACCTTCAGGAAACGGTCGGTCTCTGTCTAAGTGCCACGCAACCGGAGTATCCGGCTTAACAATAGTTTTTGGCGAGAACGTATCCGCAGGCAAAGATTCATTGAGCGAAATCACCTCTATCACCTCCTCCGAAGAGCGTGTCACTATATTATTTTCAGTTCTTTTATAATGCAACTTGCCAGGAAACCATATTTTTTGGTCACCAAATAAATCACCTTCCGGCACCACTTGATCAACAAACAGAATGTCACCGGATTTGAAATGACCTTCCACACAAACAACACGGTTAATATTCGATTGGTCTAACCAAATATAATGATCGATTGAATCAACAACATAATTTACACGCCAACACGGTTTATTTAACCGAATATCAGCAACCACTGTCAATAATTTTTTTTGGGATTGATCCGCAGTGTTATACATGAGTGCCGGAGAAAAATGCTGCGTATTGGACAAGTCCATCGGAATAAATCCAAACCAACGAGGCTCCGGAATGTAATCCACTCCCTGCTCTTTATCGAAGCCATCGGTAAACGTCAATGCGAACTTCCTACCCGACGGAGTTGGCATCGTAGAGTAAAACATACGCGTTGTATTTCCATAACAATCATAACACGACGTGTCCGTGTAACCATTGCGCAAGATATCAGCGCGTTTTTTTGGATCGTCAAATGAGATTGTCCATTGCCAATCTGGTTTGGTTACATTACCTTCCGTAACCGAAGTTTTAACACGTACTTGTCCGGAGCGGATAGCTTGACGCGATTTTCTTATGCTATCGAACAAATATTCACCACTCGGAAGAGCCGGAGATTCCCCAAAAGTAACACCACACGACAAAACACCAATCAACACGACAACAAAACATAACCATTTATTTTTCATACTAAATCTCCATTCGTCAAAAAATGTAAAAAAAGCAAACACTCAATCTAATCACAAGTTTTCTAATTGTTCACGCATGATTGTTGTGGAATTCTTCTGATTGTTTCGGATTTTGTAGGGGTTTATTTTTGTCCGAATTCGTGTACGGCATCGACTAGCGCGATTACGTTTTCAATCGGCGTTTGCGGCAATACTCCATGTCCAAGATTAAAAATAAATCCGTTTTTTCGTTCAGTAAGTCTGATGATTTTTTGTGTCATCTTTCTTATTGTTTCCCGATCTGTTAGTAAGATTGCCGGATCGAGGTTTCCTTGTATTGCGTGGTTTTTGCCTATAATTTCCCACGCTTTATCTATTGGTATTCTCCAATCTACGCCGATAACATTGCAATTTGTTTTTGCTATTTCGGGCAAAAGTATCGGATTGCCGGGAGCAAAATGAATTATCGGAATCCCCTTCTGTATTAGATCAATTAGCAGCCTCGAGTAAGGTTGGACAAAATTGATATAGTCATCAACAGACAAGCAACCCGCCCAACTATCGAAAATTTGTATGATTTGTACACCTGCGTTTATTTGACCGTTGAGATATTTTGCTGTTGAGATTGCAAATTTTCGCATTAGTTCGTCCCATTCGTTTGGGTACAAGTGCATGAACGATTTTACGCGGTTAAAATTTCTGTTGTTTGAGTTAGGTTTATTTGCGTTATTCTCACCGGCGGCATCAATCACATACGTTGCCAAAGTAAACGGCGCACCGGCAAAACCGATTAGCGGAATCTGTTTGTCCAATCCTTCACGCGTGTATCGAACCGTATCCATAACGTAATCGAGTTGATTCGCAGATTCAAGCTCAATCACATTCTTAACGTCAGCTTGTTGGCAAATCGGACGTGTTACTCGCGGTCCGCCGGAATCAGGAAAATGTATCCCAAATCCCATCGGCTCAAGTATAAGCAAAATATCCGAAAAAATTATAGCAGCATCAACACCCAGCTTTTTGACTGCCGTAAGCATCACCTCAGCCGCAAGCGGCGGCGTTTTGCAAAGTTCAAGAAACGTAACCTTGCTGCGAACATCACGATATTCCTGCATATAACGACCCGCCTGACGCATAAGCCAAACAGGAACCGAATCAGATGATTGCAACCGAACAGACCGCATCATCGAACCAGAATCAATAAAATTTGACATACTCCCAAAATAAAAAATAATATTATTTAGTTACATCCACATCTCCCAACACACGCTCTCCAGAAAACACCCAATAAACAAAATATACCAAACAAACGAAAATTTACTACGCTTTTTACACTCAACCCGAAGCTCGGGCAAATTCTACCGAGCGACGCATTCATTCCTAACAATAACGCGAAAGCATACCAAACTTGTTACGTACCAAAAATCAGACAATATGGAACAAATCTATTGTTTTTTATTTTCGCGAAATTAGAATGTCTCTTGGTGTTCGTTGAGGAATGAGGAGGTATGTCTATTTTTCGTTGCACGATGAATACTCTAATTTTTTCCATTCAGTTCAAATTAGTACATGAAAGGTTTGTGGTGATGAGGATGATACGATGGATCGGTATGGGATTCATTTTGGCAGGATTAGTAATAATATTGTCGTCTCAATTGTTTACGAATATGTTTCGTGAATTTTTGCTGATTTTGTATTATGGCGGTGA
>JAISQS010000129.1 GCA_031274045.1 Planctomycetaceae bacterium
CCTTATTACCTCATTATTTCCAACGTTCTATGTTTTCGCGTTATTACATTCCTTTAGGAATGTATCGCTCGGTAGAAAATGAAGCCCCCACCGAGTCCTCGCATTCCGTAGGAATGCAACCCCGTGACTTGCCCAATGGAGGCATTCCTACGGAATGCTCGTTTGTGTTGGAACATCATTTTCTACCGAGCGATGCAAACCTACGGCTTGCAAAACTATGATATTACATGGCTACTAAGGTTGTTTTTGTAAGAAAATCAGGTTGTAAATAAGGTTTGTTTTTTCCACAGCGTTGAAGTATTTCACTGATATGTTACAAACCAATCAACATTACTCAAACCAATTCGCAACATGTTACCAGTTTCCCCCTCCCTTAATAACCAACGAAGCTCCCCCGCACACGCCCTTATCCCCTTATTTGTTACGGATAAAGTTCACGATCACTCCACGATCAAACAATAAGGGATAAGGGCGCGAGCGGAGGGGCTTCGTGTGTTATTAAGGAAGGGGAACTTGGTCACCTGTTACGGTTCAGTTTTGCAAAAACTCTTTTATTATTTCATGTTAGTTCGCCAACAAAAAAATATAAAAGAGCCAAAAATTTTTGCGTTTCTAAATGAACTTTTGTATCTTTTTTTTGTGCGACGGAATTATTTTGCGATTTCGACGAATCTTGATTCTCTTATAACGGTGACTTTTATTTCACCTGGGAATTGGAATTTTTCTACTAATGTTTTTGTTATATCTCTACAGATTTTTGCTGCGCTTTCGTCTGTTACTTGTGTTGAGTTTATCATTACTCTTAGTTCTCGTCCTGCTTGTACGGCGTATGATTGTTCTACACCTACGAAACCGTTTGCGATTGTTTCCAGTTCCTCCATTCGTTTAACGTAATTTTCGAGTGATTCGCGTCTTGCGCCTGGTCTTGCTGCGCTGCAAGCGTCCGCTGCCGCGACAATAATTGTGTATGGGTCGTCAAGTCTCAAATCAGCATGATGACCGAAAGCGGCTTGAATAACTTCTGTTGATTCGCCGTATCGTCTCAAAAAATCCGCGCCGATTTTTGGGTGTCCGCCTTCGATTTCGTGATCGGCAGCCTTGCCGACATCATGCAACAACCCGCAACGCCTCGCCAACTTCTCATCCAAGCCAAGCTCAACCGCAATCATCCCCGATAAAAACGCCACCTCAACCGAATGCCGCAACACATTTTGACTATAACTCGTCCGATAATTCAACCTCCCCAAAAGATTCACAATCCTGTCATCAATATCAAAAAGATCAACCTCCTGACACGCCTCAACTCCAACCCTTTTGACATACGTTTGAATTTCTTTGCCCGTCTCCTCAACTATCTCCTCAATCCGCGCCGGATGAATTCGCCCGTCCGCAATAAGCCGCCCAAGTGCTAACTTCGCAATCTCACGCCGTATCGGATCAAACCCGCTAACAATAACCACACCCGGAGTATCATCAATAATTATGTCCACCCCCGTCGTCTTCTCAAACGAACGTATATTGCGACCTTCGCGACCGATGATGCGACCCTTCATATCATCGTTCGGAATATCGATTGTGCTGACGGTTGATTCGGCGGTTTGCGACGCGGCGTAACGTTGCATTGAGGCGAGCAGAATATTTCGGGTAATCGCCTCACAACGTTCTTTGACCTTCTTTTCATGTTGCAAAATTACCGAACCCGTCTCCTCAACCAATTCGGAGTTAAGCATTGCAATAAGCCGCTGCGTCGCCTCGTCACGATTCAATCCAGAAAATTCATGCAGAACAACACGCTCCTTATCAATCAATTTTGCCAACTCTTCATTGCGCCGGTTCGTGTCAACAATTCGTTCCGCTAACTTGCGCCGATTGCTTTCAATCTGTTTTTCTTGCCTCCGATATTCTTCGGCTTGTTTGTCAAGCGTATCCTGACGTTTATCAAGCAGCCTCTCCCGCTCGTGCAACTCCTGCCGAGCTTTGCGAAATTCGGCTTCGTTCTCTTCTTTGGCACTGATTGCGGCGGCTTTGATCTCAATTTCTGCTTCACGTATCTTATTTTCCGCATCCATTTCAGCACGGCGCAAAATCTCTTTTGCCCGATGCAACGAATCCGATTGACAACGTGAATCCCAAAAACGGATCGCAAGATACGTAGCTAAAACAGCAAACAACGCCGCAATCAACGCAACAAAAACTAGTTCTAAATTTACCATGTTGATTATTCAAAATAGTTAGTTAAAGACGGCAACAACGCCCTCTTGATTTTATATCGTAACAACCCGCCCGTCTGCAACCATACTCATATACCCGCACTCATAAACGGCTCGTAAATGAAAATTGCACCATCAATATACCAAAGTTATACCACATAAGTTCGCCGCGAAGCGGTGACGGACTGGAACGCGGGCGTCCCGCCCGCCTCTGTGCGGAATAGAACCGAACAAGTTGGAACTGAACGCCAAAACGTGGTGGCCAATGTTCTCCAACACATCTTGGCGGTCCTTCCAAACTCGTTCGGTTTCCTAATGCACTTAGGCGGGCGGGACACCTTGTTATACCACAATAAGTTC
The DNA here is from genome assembly GCA_031274045.1 of Planctomycetaceae bacterium. Classification (GTDB taxonomy): domain Bacteria; phylum Planctomycetota; class Planctomycetia; order Pirellulales; family Thermoguttaceae; genus WRKP01. The sequence goes on from JAISQS010000129.1 coordinate 2,571, forward strand.
GCCGCGAAGCGGTGACGGACTGGAACGCGGGCGTCCCGCCCTTGTGATACCACACATCTTTGCTGGACGATCATTTATTTTTACGTTGATACCATGTATCTGTGTACTTGCGTGTTCGGTTTTGATTGGAACAACACCGGAGGTTTTGAACATTGATAACCCCGTGCAAGCGGAGCGCAGCACGGGGGTACAATGTACAAACTCACCCGAACCCCGTAGGGGTTCAACTATACCGATTGTTTTTAATGCTCGTACAAGTAATAACTTAATGCGTGTGATTAACGCCCCAAAAATTGCACGTTGTAGTTGAACCCCTACGGGGTTCGTTCTTCGCGCACACCTTACCCCGTGCTACGCTCCGCTTGCACGGGGTTATCAAAATTCAACACCTCCGGTGTTGTTCCGCTCCAAAACAAACACGCAAATACGATTATGACTTGTGTGGTATAACGAGGGCAACGCCCTACGATAATTGATTATAAATAACCTTCGCCCCAACGGGGCAATAATACCAGACCAAACGGAAGTTTTAAGTTTTCAGTGACGATTCGTTAGTGATCGATTCGTTAGCGATGGTCGCTTGCGACCAACGAGATGCGTCGCCCGTTTGACTTGTGGCAAGCCCCCTTCGCCAACGGTTGTTTTGTTTGAAAAATTAGGAGGAAATGAGGCTTTGGCGTGTTAGTGAACCGAAGTTTTTTTCCGCCCCTTTTTGGCTTTTGCCCTTTCAGGGCGAGAGTTATTGAACGATTTTTCACAGGGCGTTGCCCTGTGCTATGGGCTTTTTGCCCCGTTGGGGCGTAAAAAAATTCGCCGCAACGTAAGACAGCCAACACCGTTTGTCGCATAGTTATTAAGGTAAGTGAAGTTGATCGTACATAGCGAATTGGTAATGCATGAGTTGGTCAGGGATCAATTATCGGTAACAAAATTATGGCGATGGCGATGGCAAATGGGAATTTTCAAGTATAAAAAGTACTGATTATTTCGTTTTTTGTGG
>JAISQS010000132.1 GCA_031274045.1 Planctomycetaceae bacterium
TCACAGATTTTGCTCAACGAGACGGGAATTTTGATCTCCGAAACCGGAAATTTGCTCAACGAGACGGGAACTTTGATCACGGACAATAAAAAATTGACCGATGGGACAAAAATTTTGACCGGCTAGACTAAAGAATTGACCGGTGGAATTGGGGGATTTTACAATAAATTACAAGTATATATGTCAAAAACAGCTTTAATTACAGGTGTGACAGGGCAAGACGGGGCTTACCTGACACGATTTTTATTGGACAAAGGTTACACCGTTCACGGGATTAAGCGTCGCAGCTCGTCCTTCAACACCAGCCGAATCGATAACATATACCCCGATTCCAGCGAAAAAATGAGCCGCTTCTGCTTACACTTTGGCGACATGACCGACGCACCAACACTAATTCGGATAGTACAAGAAACCACCCCAGACGAAATATACAACCTCGCCGCAATGTCTCACGTCCGAGTCGCATTCGATATGCCGGAATACACTGGGGACGTGGACGCTTTGGGGACATTGCGGCTGCTCGAGGCGATTCGCTTGCTCGACCTCACACAAAAGACCAGATTCTACCAAGCATCCACCTCCGAACTCTACGGAGGAATCTCCACCAAAGCAAGCAACGAATCCACCCCCTTCTACCCACGAAGCCCCTACGCAGTAGCGAAATTGTACGCCTATTGGATTACAGTCAATTACCGCGAAGCATACAATATTTTTGCGTGCAACGGAATCTTGTTCAACCACGAAAGCCCGTTTCGAGGCGAAACTTTCGTCACCCGAAAAATAACACGAACAGCTTGCAGAATAAAAATCGGACACTCCCAAAAATTACTAGTCGGTAACATAAACGCAAGCCGAGATTGGGGACACGCAGCAGACTACGTTGAAGGAATGTGGAGAATGCTACAACAAAATCAACCAGACGACTACGTACTAGCAACAGGTGAATCACACTCAGTCCGCGAATTCATCGAAATAGTTTTCGACGAACTCAACATGCCAATAAAATGGGAAGGCGAAGGCATAAACGAAAAAGGTATCGACCAAAAAACAGGAAAAATACTAGTCGAAGTCGACCCGCCCCTGTTCAGACCAACAGAAACAGAAACCTTGCTCGGAGACGCATCAAAAGCAAAAAAAATACTAGGTTGGAAACCAAAACACTCATTCCACGACCTCATAAAAGATATGATAAAACACGACATGAACTCCGCAAAACAAGAAACAAATTTTAAGTAACAGGAAATTAAGGGAAGATAAGGAAAGAAAAATGCAGCATATAGGAGAGAGCGTGTAGTATATAGGAGAGAGTGTGTAGTATATAGGAGAGAATTGGAAGGGATTTAATTTTAATCTTGGCAAAAGATTTTACGGATTTAGCAGATTGTCACAGAAAACTTATCCGCCAAATCCGCAAAATTTGTTGACAATAACCGCAATCAAAATCACAAAACCAACAATCAACCAAACCACAGACCAATTATGAGAACATATTTTTTGACGTTTATTTTCTTGTTTGTACTTCTTGGATTCTTCTTGGGAGTTTCGCGCGGCGAGGGTGAGGTTGGACGCGGCGGGGGGAAAGTTGGACGCGGTGAGGGAGAAGTTGTTCGCGGTAACGGAGAGAAATTTGCGTTTACCGACGCGGAGAAGATAATCGTCTTGGAAAAATGCGAGGCATTTCTCAAATGGATTCGCACTATGTCACCGGAAATTTTAGACGGCACTCCAACCCACACACTCCGCTCAAAAATCTCCCCCATCGAACTAATACAAGGCGCAGCAATCTTGCAAGAACAGAACAAAAAAAACGTGTCCGTCAAATTGCGCGAACAACTCTCTCTGCTTTACCCGACAATGGAAGAATGCTTCGACATAGAAGATCGGATTGGGGCGGCGGTTCTTGAGTCTTTTCGGCAAGATACCGAGCAGCCGCAGGCAAAAGTCGGCGGCGACGGCGGCTGGAGCGGCGCGGGCTTAAACTCCGCCGACTTCATCCAAAAAGGTGCCGCGAAATTCCTAAACGAAGGTCTCAACGCCGCCGAAAAAATCGCAATCATGAACCAACCCACTACGGCAATCGACCTGATGAACGCAATCGACTTGCTCACGTCAACAGGTCGCCCATCATTCACACGGTATTACTTGCGAAAATTTCTCAAAGCCGACAAAACACCCGCCGACTGCGCAGCAATTGTTGACAAATTCGGAACGGCACGTTTGATGCAGATTTCACTTGCCAAGAGCTTTGCCCCAATCGGCGCCGACGCAGTAAACCAAATCTTCATCGAAGCGAAAAAACATTGGCGCAACCGCGACATAATCGCCAAAGCCGCAGATAACCTGACCATCAAACTAGACCCGCGTTACTTGGGAACAGAACATCTCAGCTTGGACAAATTCCATCCGCCCCTCATCTTGCCCGACTCGCTGAAAAATTTGCAAACACTATGGCAAGGCGAAGAGATTTCGGCGTTGCAATTACTCGACAAGTTGGGCGAAACGGAAGATGAGGAACGCGTCGAGGCAATTGTCGCGGCTCTGCTGTCGATAGGGGGCGACATCAAAGAACTGCTCGCGGTTTCCTTGCGAACTAAAAATAAAGTCCTGCTAAAAAACGCAATTCACGGACTAAAACAAACAATCACACGCGACGAACTCTTCCTGCTCTACCAAATAGCATTCGCCAAATCCGCCGACATCCCCAACGAACTCAAAACCGATACCTACAACTTCATCACCAGCCAACTCGGAAAAAACGCAATCAAATCCAAAAAAGAATTTCACGCGATTGCCGTGCGGACATTGTATCAACGCGCGCGTGATTATTATTCGCGCAACCGCAACCTTCGCGCGGAACCGGACGGCAGTATCCGCTTCTGGAATTGGGATGAAACCACCGGAAAACCCGCATACATCCAACTGCGAATCCCCGACGCTTACCGGCTGTTCGCCAATCGCTACGCAGCGTTGGCGTATGAGATCGCGGAAGCCGGAGGGAGAGATTTGAGGACAGGCGGGATTGATTTTGAGGCGGTTCGTCGGTTTTATCTGGTAACTTTGTTTGAGCAAATATTATTCGCAAACGGTCTGGACAGTCCGCTTGACCTTGACGGCAGCGGTCTGCTCGGCGCGGTGTCGTCGGTTCCGCTTGAGCAAATAGAGCAAGTTATATTGGACGCGATTGACGATGAACATTACGAGGCGGCGCGGGTTGCGGTTCTGCTTTTTGCCCGCAAAGGCAATACCGCGTCTCTCACAAACTACTCCGGTCGTCACCGGCAACACCCCCTAATCACAGCGGTCGGTTCCGGTGATAGCCGATTACGTTTTGCGGCGTTGGAGGTGGTGATGGGGTTTAGTCCGGCGGTTCATTATCAGGGTTCGAGTAGGGTTGTTGATGCGTTGGTTTGGTTTTCTCGTGGTGAAGGTCAACGTCGTGTTGTTGTGGCGCATCCGAAGCGTGCGGAAGCGTCGCGTTTGTCTGGTTATTTTATTTCGCTTGGTTATGGTGTGGAGCTTGCGTTGACGGGTCGGGAGGCTTTTATGTTGGCGGCGGATTCGCCTGATGTTGAGTTGGTAGTTATTGATGAAATTTGTCGTTCGCCTGCGGTATTTGAATTTGCCCAGATGATGCGGAGAGATTGCCGCACGCACAATATACCTATTGCAATATTAGGAGGAGTACCGCAAAAAACACCGCGAATAGTACCAAACGAACCAAACATCACAACCCTCGATTTCATGCAACGGGTTGACCGTCTGCGTGCGGCGGAACCGCTTCGGAACTCAATTTCGCAAACGTATCCGCGACCAACCGACGACTACGGAGCGGAGTGGATTGAGGCGGATTTACTGCACAAAACCAGCACAACCCCAGTGCCGCAAGAAATCAGACTCGAACAGGCAAGCAAATCTTTGAAATGGATAAAAAAAATTCTTGCCGACGCGGAAGCAGGACGAAAAATTTATCAAGTGGAAAACGCGCAAGAACTAGTAATGCGCGGAATACAAAGCAACCAACACCTCAACGACGCAATATCAATCGCCGCCGAAATAAAATCAAGCAACATTCAAGCAGCAATCTATGATGTTGTCGCGGATGGTACTTTGCCGTTTGAAGCGAGACAAAACGCCGCCGACGCGTTTGGTGAAAGCGTAAAAAAACACGGAATATTGCTAAGAGGAAAACAAGTCCTACACATCTACAACAGATACAACGCAAGCGAATCAGAACCAAAAGAATCACAAGAATTGCTAAACCGAATAATCGACATCATAGAAGAAAAAGTCAACAAAAAAAATCACCCAAAAA
>JAISQS010000138.1 GCA_031274045.1 Planctomycetaceae bacterium
TCGCCAATACGCATCGGTAAAACCAAAACGCCCAACGTCGGCAACTGCCGACAATTGCCGCGAAGCGGCAAGCGGACTGGAACGCGGGCGTCCCGCCCGCCTCTGTGTGTAATAGAACCGAACAAGTTGGAACGGAACGCCAAGACGTGTTGGCAAACGTAAGGTGGGCAACTGACTGCCGGGCGGTTGCGTCGCCAGTAAATCATTATCGCTCGCCGACAGCGGGAGCGGTAAACGCATCGGCGAAACCAAAACGCCCAACGTCGGCAACTGCCGACAATTGCCGCGAAGCGTCAAGCGGACTGGAACGCGGGCGTCCCGCCCGCCTCTGTGCGTAATAGAACCGAACAAGTTGGAACGGAACACAAAAACGGATTGGTAAATATCCTCCAACACGTCTTGGAGTTCCTTCCAAACTTGTTCGGTTTCCTAATGTACTTAATGCGGGCGGGACATTTGTGTTCCTATTGATTGCTGTTTTGTGGCTATTAAAAAATTTTGTAAAGAAAGGTGATAATATGGAAAAAAACTTGAAGAAAATTATTGAGCAACGGCGTTCTTATTATTCTATTGAGAGTAAGTCGCCTATTAGCGACGAGGAGATAGAGAAGTTGATTCGTTTATCGGTAAAATATTTGCCGTCGGCGTTCAATTCGCAATCGAGCCGGATTGTGTTACTTTTGCACCAACATCATGAGAGGTTGTGGCGGATGGTCAAAGAGACTTTGCAAAGGATTGTTGATTTGTCTTCTTTTGATCGTGTGGAAAAAAAGATCAATACGTTTGCGGCTGGTTATGGGACGGTTCTTTATTTTGAGGATCAGGATGTTGTTGAAATGTTTCGTAAGAATAATCCGTCTTATGCGGATCGTTTTCCGGTTTGGTCGGAACATGCTGCTGCGATTCATCAATTCACGATATGGTTGTTATTGGAGGAAGCCGGGTTTGGTGCTTCATTGCAACACTATAATCCGTTGATTGATAATGAGGTTGCTTATACGTGGGACGTACCTAACTCGTGGAAACTTATTGCCCAAATGCCATTCGGCACCCCAACCAAAGAACCCGAAGAAAAAGTTTTTCGATCTCTAGACTCAAGAATCCGCATCTTTTCTCATGACACAAAGTTTCGACAGTGACGGAAAACGCATTGGCAACGTAATATATAGATCGTCAACGTAAGGTGGGCAACCGCCCGGCGGTCGGTTACCCACCTTACGTTTACCAACATGTTTTGGCGTTCAGTTCCAACTTGTTCGGTTCTATTACGCACAGAGGCGGGCGGGACACCCGCGTTCCAGTCCGTTTCCGCTACGCGGAAATTTTTTTCCGCGCCGCTTTGCGGCAATTGTTGTCGGTTGTGCTGACATTGTGTATTGTCTATCTTGTTGTGTTGTGGATTCTGTTCTGTTTTGGGAATTTTGATCTGGATTTTTTTTCTTGAAATTGTTATTGTTCGCAAATGGGGACTTTATTTTCACAATTTCAATCTATGTTTTCGGCAAGGGTTCGTATTGTTGACCTTTTGTTGCCGCTGACGATCTCGGCGAGTATTTTGATAATATTTGTTCCGATGCATCCGTTTGCGATGGATGTTATTTTGTCGTTGAATATTTCTTTGGCGATAGTGATTCTTTTGACGACTCTTTTTGTTTCCAAGCCTCTTGATTTTAGTATATTTCCGACGGTTTTGCTTGCGACGACTCTTTTTCGTCTTGTTTTGAATATTGCTTCGACGCGTTTGATATTGACGCGGGCGAATGAGGATGGTGATGGTGCGGCTGGTGAGGTTATAAGGAATTTTGCTGATTTTGTTGCTAGTGGTAATACGGTTGTTGGTCTGATAATTTTTGTGATTATAGTTGTGATTCAATTTGTCGTAATTACCAAAGGTGCGACGCGTGTTGCGGAAGTTGCGGCTAGGTTTACATTGGACGCGATGCCCGGTCGGCAGATGGCAATTGATGCGGATTTGAACGCGGGTTTGATTGACGAGAAGGAAGCCAAAAAACGCCGTGAGGAAATCCAACTCTCCGCAGATTTTTTCGGGGCAATGGATGGTGCGGGCAAATTTGTTCGGGGAGATGCGATTGCCGGTATTGTGATTACATTGGTCAATATTATCGGCGGTCTGTTTATCGGCGTATTCCAATACGACATGGATTTTACCACCGCCGCAACCATATTCACCCGACTAACAATCGGCGACGGTCTGGTCTCGCAAGTTCCGGCTCTTGTGATTTCTATTGCGACGGGTCTTCTTGTTACGCGGAGTAGTCACAGCTCGAATTTGCCGCATCAATTTATCACGCAAATGTTGTCCAAGCCGATAGTGCTTATTTTGACTGCGGTTTTTTTGGTTCTTTTGACGTTGACGGAGTTGCCCAAAATACCTCTTTTGTCGATTGCCGGTTCGTCGGTTGCGATTGCCATAATAATGACCCGCAACGTTAAAGCGACAGAGCAAGCCGCCGAAAACAAAATAGCCGAATCCGCTGCCGCTGAAAAAGCCGCAGAAGCCGCCGCACAAGAAGAGAAGGCAGAAGATTTCCTGAAGGTTGATCCGATGGAGTTGGAGCTTGGGATAGGTTTGATTCCGTTTGCGGATACGACTAAGGGTGGAGATTTATTGAGTCGGATTGATCGGTTACGTAAGGAGATTGCGTCGGAGGTTGGGATTATTTTTCCGAAGATACGGATTCGTGATTCGTTTTATCTTGATCAAATTCAGTACCAGATTAAGATCGCCGGTCAACCTGTATCAAGAGGAGTTGTATATCCCGACATGTTTTTGGCAATGCCGTCAGGCAACGAAACAGGTCAAGTACAAGGAATCGAAACAATCGACCCCGCGTATGGGCAACCTGCTCTTTGGATTGACGCGGTATCGAAGGATCAGGCGGAGATATTCGGGTATTTTGTTGTTGAGCCGAGTGCGGTTATTGTTACGCATCTTTCGGAGACGATTCGCAAATACGCTGATGAATTGCTAACGCGCGACGCGACGCAACATTTGATTGATCAACTAAAAGAATTCGCGCCGACGGTTGTGAGTGAGTTGATACCGGGTATTATGCCGTTGAGTTTGGTGCAGCAAGTTTTGCAAAGATTATTGCGCGAACAGATTCCGATTAGGCAACTTGACAGGATTTTGGAGGTGTTGGGTGATGAGGGGAGGCGGACAAAAGATTTGGTGCTTCTTGTCGAGGAGGTGCGGCGCAAGTTGGCGAGAACGATATGTACAAAATATCGTGATTCAGCTAATGTGTTGCATGTTGTTACGCTTGATCCGGCTTTGGAGAATCAGATTTTTGCGGGGTATGAGCATACGGAGCATGGAATATTTACGCGGCTGTCGCCGGACGCGAGAGACAATATTTGCAGAAAGTTATTGCCGGAGTTGGAGAAGTTAATGCGATTGAGTTTCACGCCGATTGTTTTGGTTGATCCCAAAATACGGTTTTATTTGAAACAATTGACGAGTGCGATGATTCCCGGATTGGTGGTTTTGTGCTACAACGAGTTGACCGCAGACACGCAAGTAACTGTCGACGGATACGTAAACGCGTAGGCGGTTATTGTCTTGTCAAATATATCTCCGGCGAGTTGAGTTGGGGCAAGTTCTCTTCCAAACTATGTTATCGTTAAATTTTATTTATTCCGAATTACCCTGAATTTTTAGTGGTTTTGTTATGATTTTTTTTGTTATATCGGTTTTCGGAGTCAATTCCAATATACGGATATTTCGATGAATAACATGTCAGAGGCGTTTAGTCTTTGCGGTGTATTTTTTATTCATTTGCTAGGGAGGGCGATTGTAATAGGAGGTATTCGCGTTTGGCGATGATTTGTTGATTCCTTTGTTGGCGGATTATTGTTGATGCGTTGTTTGGTTTAGACCACCCATTTGGAGCCGGGGTTAGCTTCGCCCCGAAGGCTGGGATTGCTCCTTGTGGTTTTCCCTTTTGGTTTCGACCTGCAAACCGATAACTTTTATTCGGTGTTTCCCGATCCGACTTACGAAAGGTGTAACGATAATTTTGTTATAGTTAAGTTGGGCGTGTTCTTTGTCTGTTGGACAGGAAGTCGGCGGGCAAGAGAATGAAGCGGATAACGCGAAAATCAGAGGGACATGTAACAAGATGTTACGTGTCCCTTTTTTTGTTCCAAAAAACCCATTCTGTATTTCGGAAACATAAGAGCAATACACTTTTTGTACCGCGCAAATCATAAACACATTCACGCAACGTCAGCGGCGGGAGCTTGCCCCCGTTATACCGCACATCTTTTTTGAGAATACGAACCATACGAAAAATACGGAATAAACGAAAATTAATTTCTAAAAACTATTTTTAACGCGAAATACACGAAAATACAAAATGCGCGAAA
>JAISQS010000149.1 GCA_031274045.1 Planctomycetaceae bacterium
CAAGGCTTAACCCAAATCACAAAATACCGCGATACCTTCTCCTCAAAATTACGCTCAAAAGACAACGAACAAATCCCATGCTACCTAATAATTTTCGACAGACGCAGCGAAGACAAAAAAGCTACATGGGAAAAACGAATCAGTTGGAGCGTCGAGGCTAACGACGTAACGGTTATAGGATGTTGAAAAAAATTTTTTTGAGAACACGAAAATTCATAGGAAGGTAATGGGCGGTTTTCGCATTGGCAACGTAAGGCAGCCGACCGCTCGCTAAACGGTCGTGTCGGCGCAACCGACAATTGCCGCGTTCCAGTCCGATTCCGTTACGTGGAATTTTTTTCTCTTGCCGTTGTGCGGCAATTGTAAAAAGTGTGTGTTGTGATTGTTTATTTTTTGTTATCTATCTTTTTGTTTGTATCTTTTTGTGCTTGGTGGTTTGGCGGGTTGTGGGATTGTTTTGGTTTTGATGTTCATGTATGATATAGCTTGATGATGGTTTAGAGATCGGGTTGTTTTATGCTTTTGATGTATGGTATTGTGGACTGATGTTTAGGCTGTTGTTACTGTATATAGTTGGTATATTTTTACAAAGTTCTTTTGTTTTTGCCTGTGTGATTTTTTTGATTCAGGTAGGCATTAGCAGAATTTAATTGTTTTGTGTTTGTGAATTTTTTTTGTTGTTTGATTTGAATTTGTTTTCGTTTACCGGTTTATTTTGTGATAGCCGGTACGGATGTTTTGAATTGAACAAGATTCACGACGCGACGCATACAACACACGATAGTATTCTTTGAGTATTATCAATCCGCCCGCATAATTTAATGCAATCAACAACTCAATCCGCCGTATTTATCGGCATCCATCTTGACTCAACACGTGTCAACGCCTCCGCAATAACAGAGACCGGCGAAATTCTGGTAGAAACTTTCTCTCCATTCGCAGTTGCTCACAATCCAATCTCCTCCAAAAAATATTTGGAGATTAACCCTGAAGTTTGGTGGGAAGCCACGCGCATCGCCATCGGTAACTTGGTCAACCAACTCCGCCCAAAAGTTACAAGCCCATCCCAATTGAAAGCAATATCAGTTTGCAGCAATCCGGGCGATCTTGTAATTGTTGACCGAACCGGAAACCCTTCTTTGCCCGCAATTCTCGCAAACGACTCCCGAGCTACCGACCAAATAAAAAGCCTGAATTATCAAGGTCAGGAATATTGCGACCGAATGGGTTTCCAATTCAAACCGGATAGCCCGCTCGCAAAAATCGCATGGCTCAAAGAAAACATGCCCGAAATCTACGAAAACACCTGCTTCATACACCAAGCCGATTTCATCATTGGGAAACTCAAAGGCAAAGCTGACGTGACAGAATACTCACTTGCAATGAAGACCGGTTGTGATTTGATTGAGGAGAATTGGCCCGACTGGCTTGACTATGACATGCATCTTGGAGTGCGTGATAAATTGCCGCGACTGGTTCCGTTTGGTGAAAAGGTTGGAACGGTGAGTCAAAAAGCGTCGTCGTTGACGGGACTCCCGAGCGGCATGGCAGTCGTCATGGGGACAACCGCACAGACAGCTTCATTCCTCGCGTCAGGTGCCAGAAAACCGGGCGATTTCAGTACAGTCTTGCAAAAAGGGATGACCATCAGCGGAATCTCTTCACGAATGATTCGCGATCAACAAGAAGTTTTGGTCTACAAGTTGCCGAGCAATAATTGGTTCTTCTCGGTTGAAAGCAGAACCGGTGCGGATTGGATAAACGTGTGGTTTGAGCCGGGATCGTTCAAAGAACTCGAAACGCAAGTACACGGCTTATTGCCAACCGCGTACATCGCGTACCCAAACGTAACGAAAGGCGAACTGTTCCCATTCAACACAAATAGCGCAGAAGGTTTCATCTCACCGGCAACAGATAACAGACTAGCACAATTCGCATCATGCTTGCAAGGAACAGCACTATTTGAGAGATATTGCTATCAAAAACTTGACAACATCGCAAGCGTAGTCGATAGCCAAATCACAACCATAAGCACCGCACAAGGAGACATCTACTCAACTGGCGAATGGAGCGCAAGCGATATGTGGATGCAATGCCGCGCGGATGTTACCGGCAGAGTAAACAGAAGAGTCGTAGGACACGGAGGAGCCGCATTCGGAAGCGCAATGATCGCATCAATGGGCGGATTTTACAAATCACTCGAAGAAGCATCAGACGCTATGATCTCCTCCGAAACCGTATTCTTTCCCAACCCCGAACACGCCGCAAACTACGCCGATCTATACAACAACTTCTGCACACTAATGGAAGAACAAGGATACATAATATAAATCAGGCATCAGGCAGAAGAGACATTAGGCGTTAGCGAAGGCTGCTTGCTGCCAAACCTTTCTGCTTAAGCCTTTGGGGGCACCCCCCCTCGCTAACGCCTCCTCGCCTAATTACCTTTATTTGAACGAACAATTAGAGAACTTTGTTAAAATTAAATGTCAGAAATCATCACGTTATATCACGGTTCTGTATTTGAATTTGACGAAATAGATGTTGCCAAAGGAAAGCCGTTCAAGGATTTCGGTGTTGGATTTTATACCTCGCAAAACAGAGGACACGCGGAGATGTTGGCGTTGCGGAATAGATATATTGAGATTTCAAGACGCAAGCGGTTTAATAACCCGATTGTCGTTAAGCCGTTGCTTTACATTTACCAATTTGACACTGCCGAGCTAGAGCGGGTTAACGTCAAGCGGTTTGCAACAGCAGGTAAAGAATGGCTGCGGTTTGTGGTGTTGAATCGAACAACAGTCAATCCGCCGCATGATTACGATGTTGTTATTGGACCGACGGTAAACGATAATACGCGGGCTTCTCTTGATTCATACTTTGCTGGGGCATACGGTGATGTACGTTCTGAGTCAGCGATGGATATATTGCTCCAAGTATTGCAGCCCGAAAAATTGCCGGAACAATATTTTTTCGGTAGCGGGCGTGCGGCGGCATCGCTTATGTTTCGGAAAAGAGAGGTCATTGAATCATGATAACAGAACATACGGTTCCGTATTTAATGGACATTCAAACGGCAAGAACGGCGGCGAAATATGCCGAAGTTCACAATATTGACAAAACGGAAGCATTGCGGCAATTCATGAAAACGAAGACGTATGATCTACTGCTAGACCCTGAAGGATATTTATATTTTGAGTCAATGGAATATATTTACGATATGTGGGACGCGGAACAACGCGGTGATTGGGAACGCTGGTTTGAGATATAAAAGGGGGGTAAGAATGTCGCTCGATCAGGTGCTGTACATGCAGGCACAAATCGCTCATTTGTATTGTAAAGAAGAGAATTTGTCGCCGGAAGAATTTTTGGCAATAGACGCGAATACTAATGTACTGGAGTTTATCGCCGCAGGTTATGAACCGTTTCA
>JAISQS010000273.1 GCA_031274045.1 Planctomycetaceae bacterium
CAACTTGGAAAGTCTGCATTTTACGGTCAATGCTCTTGCCGGCGCGTCGGGTGTTGAATTTGGTTTTTTGCCTTGTGACGGTAATTATGATTTTTTCAGTGCGTTTCCTGAATTGCCCGCGTCAAAAATAATGAATATTGATAATTTATTATATGGTCGAACGGTTGATATTGATTTGGTGAAGATTAACGAACGGTATTGTGTCAATGTTGCGTATATTGGAATTGATACGAATATTTCGCGGTTTTTTTATCATTTATTTAGGTTGTGCCGTTGGTTTTCGTTTTTTCATCTCAATCAGCAATGGTTCAAACGTTGGTTCAATTTTTTATTGTTCATGTTTGACATGCAGCCGAACAGTATTCGTATTCGAATTAACGGTTATGCGTTACTTGAAGATTCTTATACTGCTGTGATGTTTGCCAATACACAAAAATATGGAACGGGAACTACGTGTGCGCCTCTTGCGAAGATTGATGACGGTTTGGTTGACCTGCTTTTTATCAAAAAATTTCCGCTCCAAGCAGTCATAAAAATGTTCAATATTTATTGGAACGGGCGTATTTTGGAAGATGATTATGCACGAAATTATATTGAGTATCGGCATTGTATGAATATTGAGGTGGAAACGCCGGAGTCTATGTTTATTGCGATGGACAACGTTATTTATTTGTACGATAAACAATTTTCCATTCAATCAATTCCAGCCGCATTGCGATTGCTTTTACCGGTTGATACTGATGCCATGATAGACGACAGACGATAGAATTTTTGTACGACGGGGCAGTTTGATAAAAATGTCAACAATATAGTAGACTTGTTCCAAAACTTGAAAAAAGGTGTAACACGGTTTTAGTTTTGTCAACAGATTTTACAGATTTTACAGATTTTCATAAAAAACTAATCTGTAAAAATCTGTAAAATCTGTTGACAATAACAACAACAATAATAGAACAAGTTTAGTAAAGGAGTAAAATTCAGGTGATTCATTTTTTTTGTAGTATTCTTTTTTCAAGAGCAGCCGCCACTGTTGTTGTCATTATTAGTGGTATTCTGATGGTGGCGTTGACGTGGGCGTTTGGCAATGAGCGAATTCATCGGAAACCGATTGTGGTGGCGTGGGCGATTTTTTTGTTGTTTGTTTGTCTTGGTTTGTTTTACATACGTTATTCGTACATGAAGGAGACGGATATTCAAGTGAAAATTTATCGTGATATTTCCCGTCATATTGCATGGATACTGCAACAAAAAACCGCGTTGCCCGACTCGGATAAAGTGTCACAATATTGCGAGTATTTGCGTACTTGTGAGAAGTTTGATGATATTATTTTCTCGCTTTATTTGATTAAGCGCAACGAAAACTCGTCCGAAATATTTCAATTTTTGAATTTGACAACGAGTTCATCTGTTGCGGGAGCGGGTGGTGAGTGGCGGACGGTTCCTTTGCCGCAAATTTTCGGACAAGAAGAGATTCCGAAACCGATTGCGGATGCGTTTGCGAAAAAGATTGCGGATGGTATTGTGAATCGTGCGGATTACCGCGAGAACCGTTTCCTTTATACTGCGCCGTTATTTGAGCCGAGCGGCGATGTCAACTCGGTTTTGTGTATTGAAATTACTGAAAGAGATTGGAAACATGAACTTTTACATGCGCGAATATTGCCGCATTTATTTTTCTTTTCGTTTCTTTTTTTCTTTTTTGCAATGCAAATTGTGTTGATTCGCCGTCGGGTGATTGTTAAGAATTTGAAGGACAACCGGATTATTTCTTTTGAGCAAATATTGGACAATCTCATCATCGTCAAAAAGGCTGCGGAGGAGAAATCAATTGACCGAAATTATTTGATACGACAAGTTGATTCGGAGTTCAAGCGACCGTTGCTGCCGATTCTTGAAACGTCGTTCCTGCTCCGTTGGCAACTTCAAAACGTGCCGAATCGCCTGTCAAATCATGACTTTTGGTCAGCGAATATGATTATGATTGAGAATGTGTTGTGGCGGCATAAAAAACTGAAACGGGTACTCAATGATATTCGCACGTTTATTGATTTTGAGTGGAATGAGATCAATGTTGAAACGGTATCGTTTTCGCCGCAACTTATTGTTCGTGATATTCGCAACATTTGTCAGTTACATTTTCTTGAGAATCAGAAGATCAAATTTCAGATTGACACGGCTACTGCGCTTCCTGATTTGGTTCTTGGTGATGAGCAAAAAATACGGCGAGTTCTTGAGGAGTTGTTGGAGTTGGCGATTGATCGTGTTTCGGATGGTCATATCAAGATTACTTGTTACATGTCGGAGTCGCAATTATGTTGGAGTATTCTTGACACCGGCGAGATGCCGACAGAAAAAGTTACACGACAACTCAATGATTTTTACGGCAGAGGATTGCAACGGCAAACAGAATCAGACGGTAAATCAACATTCAATTTCGATTTCGGATCAAGTATTGCGGTTGCGTTCACGCATTTGTTGAAGGGGAGTATTTCGTTCCAAAATTCAACCGGTCACGGAAATAAATGTATCGCCATGTTCCCCGT
>JAISQS010000290.1 GCA_031274045.1 Planctomycetaceae bacterium
GTTCAACACCTCCGGTGTTGTTCCAATCCAAACCGAACACGCAAGTACAACGATACATGGTATCAACGTAAAAATAAATGATAGTCCAGAAAAGATGTGTGGTATAACAAGGTGTCCCGCTCACCTCTGTGCATTAGGAAACCGAACGAGTTTGAACTGAACACCAAAACGTGTTGGGGAACATTTGCCAAAACATGTTGGCAAATGTAAGGTGGGTAACCGAACGCCGGGCGGTTACGTTTTCGGCGAGCGGAGCAAGCCGAAAACAGAGGGGGCGGAAAACGTGTTGATATACCAAATTGCCCAAAACGTAGGGCGTTTTGGTTTTGTCGATGCGTGTTGGCGATCCAGTTGTCGGCTTGCGCCGACGCTATTCACCAAGAAAGCCTGGCAGTCGGTTGCCCACCTTACGATTCACCAACGCAAAAAAACTTGTGTGGTATAACGAGGCATCCCGCCCGCACTAAGTGCGTAATAGAACCGAATGAGTTTGGATGGAACGCCAAAATGTGTTGGAGGACATTCGCCGACATGTCTTGGCGTTCCGTTCAAACTTTTTTGGTTCTATTACACACAGAGGCGGGCGGGACGCCCGCGTTCCAGTCCGCGCCGCTTCGCGGCTTTTTTTATTGGTTGTTATTTTATGAAATGACCTGTTCCTGCTGTTTTGGCAACGACCGTAATTCCGTTTTCTGTTACGGTAAATCCACGATTGCGATCTTGATCGTGGTCGTAGCCTATCGTCTCTCCCTCTTCAATTGTTACATTTTTATCAATAATCGCGTTCTTGATTTTCGCGCCTCTTGCGACTTGTACATCCGAAAACAAAATTGAGGACTCCACCCGCGAAAAACTATTTACCCTACAACGATACCCAATAATTGAACGAGACACAAACCCGCCGGATATAATCGAACCCGGACAAACAATACTGTCCAACGCCTGACCCGTCCGCAACTCCGACGCAAACACAAATTTCGCAGGAGGCAAATTCGGATGAAACGTATAAATTGGCCACGCACCATCATAAATATTCAAATGCGGATCAACCGACACAAGATCCATATTCGCATCATAAAAAGAATCAAGCGTACCAACATCACGCCAATACGCCTCCGTCTTTCGATTCTCATCCATAAAAGAAAACGCATAAACCGGCAAACGATCAATCAACAACGGAATAATATTCATCCCAAAATCATGCTTACTTTGACCATCACACGCATCCGCACAAAGTCCCTCATAAAGCACTTTTGTATTGAAAATATAAATACCCATCGAACCAAGACACCGATCAACCTGACCCGGCAAAGATCGCGGAAAATCAGGCTTCTCCTCAAACCCAACAACACGATACCCCGCATCAACCTCCATCACCCCAAACCTACCACGCGCATCCTCCAACCCAACCGGTATCGCAGCAACCGTCGCAGACGCACCACTGTCAATATGGAATTGAAGCATCTTGTCATAGTTCATCTTGTAAATATGATCACCGCCAAGAACAATCACATAATCAGGCTCCTCATCCTCAATCGCAAAAAGATTCTGATAAACCGCATCCGCAGTACCCAAATACCAACTCTCCGCTATATATTGCTGCGGAGGAACAACATCAACATACTCACCCATCTCACGACAAAAATAACGAGACCAACCAATAGATATATGACGATCAAGACTCATCGCCTTATATTGAGTCAAAAGAAGTATCTTACGCAATCCGCTGTTGTAACAATTCGAAAGCGTAAAATCTATTATCCGATACGAACCGCCAAAAGGCACCGCAGGCTTCGCACGATCACGAGTAAGCGGATCAAGACGCGAACCACGACCACCAGCAAGCACCACCGCCAACACCTTATACTTCATCAATTACCCCCCAAAAAATCTAACTTGATACACCCCACCACGAAATCAGTTACCCTAATCCACAACAAAATAAACGCACAAAATGTAAACATCATCTTGCCCGAAACCCCTAACTCAATAACCGCTCAACATCCTCAACCGATAAGTCAACAGTTTGAGCAATCTCGTCTATAGGAAATTTTTTTGCAAGCAAATTTTTAATGATCACTCTCTTCGCCTTGTTTTCTCCTTCAATTACACCTTCCGCTTTACCTTCTGCTTTTCCCTTAATTTCTCCTTCAGCTTTTGCTTCAGCTTTTGCTTCTTCTTTTGCTTCTTCTATTGCTGTGTTGATGATATCGTTTTGCGTGATTATATCTAACGAAATTTTTTTATACGCATCGAATTCGTCTTGACTCATGTTTCCGATTTTTGCAACCTCGAAGGCGTGCGTGAAAACAGGTTCATTCAAGATTCGCGGAATGTGTTCAAATGACGGCAAATTTTTGAGAAAATATAACCATTTGTCAAAACGCGATTCCAATTCAT
Source organism: Planctomycetaceae bacterium (assembly GCA_031274045.1). GTDB lineage: Bacteria > Planctomycetota > Planctomycetia > Pirellulales > Thermoguttaceae > WRKP01. The sequence goes on from JAISQS010000290.1 coordinate 2,401, forward strand.
TCTCCGTCTTTTGGAAAAGCGGCATTTGGAGAAACTTCATTGTCAAACCTGAGTAAAACAACGTATTATCATCATCACGAAGACGGACATTGGTGTAGAGTTTATTCGGAACAGGAAGCCCGTCGTCGTCAAATTCTTTGTCAAACAAAAAATTCAGGATGCCGATGAAATAAACGGAGGAAAACCGCTTTTTTCTTCCCCAATTGTTACCGCGTTTAATTTGATTTTCTAATGCCCAGAATGAGTAAATCAATGCTCTCTCTTTGAAAGTCGCAAAACGAGCTTTCTGCATTTCCACAATAAACCGGTCACCATTAACAGCCGTGCAAAAAATATCACAAAACCCTCGCCGATCATCAATAGACCCCGGTACAAGCTCCTTGTCCGTAAACGTCAAATCAACAATTTGATGACGCTTCGGCAACATCGTATTGAGAAAGTCAATCAAAATATCCTTTGACCTCTCCTCTCCAAACAACTTCTTAAATCCATAATCAGAATACGGATCAAAAAACATACTCATAATAGTACCTCCATAAAAAAATACTTTTGGTTATTGCAAAAATTACGTTTTGTTTGACGAAAAATTGTTAGTCAACGCAGTTGCCCACGAATAAAAAACCGAACAATACTACTCAAACCAACCCGCAACCGAACTCCAGTCTTTACTATCACGCACAATCCACGACGCACGATGCACGACGCATGATGAATTTCGTTGAGACAAGAGTATTATACACAACGTACCACAAAATTTCTTTGGCATACACACTCCACACAGAGATCAATCATTGAATGACTTGATTGGCGACTTGCCGATGATTTGCGGTGAGTCATTCTTGACGCGATACTCGCCTTCCCGCCTGATCTCCACCTTTCTGAACCGCTCTTCCGGCAACGACATTGAATGAATCCGAAACCCGAACTTGTCCCCAACCTTCACCGCCTCAGCCGAACCAATAACCACCATTTGACCAACCTCAACCTCCAACAGCTCCTCACACGACTTGTCAAACTGAATCACCGAACCAACCCCCAACTCCAAAATCGACTTGATCGGCTTCCGCGCAGTAGCAAGAACCGCCGCAACCGGAACATTCACCTTGAGAAGACTCCTACTATAACCGGGTAAATCATCCAACGCCCGCCGCTTGTCCGAAACACCTTCAAACGATGTATTGCCAAAAGAATCAAAATTCGGAACTCCCGCCCCAAGCAACGGAGGAGATGAATGAGAATCAAACATCGGCGGACCAAGAATCGAATCATTCTCACCAGCCTTAGCCTCCTGCTTGATAAAATCCGCAGGCGAATCAAGAGGCCAAATAACATAAGCTTGAACCGTCTCCCCATCCGGCTTGACCAAATTAAGATCAAGAAAAGACGCAGAAAGATCAATCCCGCCCGCAACAACCGCACGATTCATGTCGTTGATCATTGCAGCCTTGCTCTCATCGGGAAAAAACGCCTCAGGCAAAAGATTCATTCCCCACTCTTGCGCAAACGTCGAAAGTTTACTCTTGCCCGTCGCGTCAGGATTATCACACCAACCCGGAACAAGCCCACTCGACACAGGAATCAATACAACCACCCCACGACCGCCAAACGTAAACAAAAGCCCAAGACCGCGACCCGATAACTTCGACGAAAACGCCTCAATATTATACACACCGCCATCACCAACACTGATCGATACCTCAATATCAAACGTTCGATGAAACGCCGACACCAACTCACCAACACCAGACCGCGCCGACTCAATAAAATCACCCAACACACCTGCATTCAACTCCGACATTCTATCACCCCCACAATCTCACTCTAAATTTTAATTTTAATTCTAACTTTAATTTTAATTTTAATTCTAAATTTTAATTGACACACCCACACAAAAAAACAATATGTCAAGACTCTTTTATTGTTTCTTATTAACGTGTTAAAGTAAAATATAAAAGCTGATTACAATAAATTATTGCCCTGCATCGTATAAAAAACCAATCAGCATTACTCAAACCAATTCGCAACAGGTTACCAGTTTCCCCTCCCTTAATAACCAATGATGCTCCTACGCACGCGCCCTTATCCCCTTATTCGTTACGGATAAAACTCACGGTCACGCCATAACTCAAACAATAAGGGATAAGGGAACGTGCGGGGAGGCGTGTGTTATTAAGGGAGGGGAAATTGGTTACCAGTTACGAGTCAGTTTTATAAAATCTCTTTTATTACTTCATGTTAGTACACCAACAAAAAAATATAAAAGAGCCTATGCCAAAAAACTCACAGCCGTCACCGTTGCCAAAAAACAATCCAAAACCGCATTCGCCAAATCCACACCAACCATCACATTAACCGCACCGCCCGAATTTTCGCCAAAACGTCAAGATATTCAAGCGATCAACAGCAGATACAACTTCGGTACATAAAAGCATTGTCGGTTACGATTGGGACTGACGGGAATTTGGAGTAGGTTTAAATTGTCTTTTTTGTAAATATTGTTGCCTATTTTAACAAATAGGAAAAATTTTCCGATAATATCGAATATTTGTGATAAAAATTTATGAAAAATTGATCTTTACCCGATTTGGAAAATACTGCACAATTACCATATCTTGAAATTGACTTCTGTGGAGAAGTGCCGTTTGTTTTGGCGGCGGTTGTTTTGCGTGGCTGTTTTAGTTTGGTCGCGTATTGGGTTTCGCCCTTGTATTTTGGCTGGTATTCCGGCTGATTTGTGATGGTGGAATTGGTGAAGTGTTGCGTGTAACGGAACACCACAGCCGCTTTTTCAAGGAAGAGTATTACATGTTCAAGTGACGGTTGTTCGTTATTTGCGTGTATTGTCACAAAAAAAACACCCTTCAGAAAGTAAGGAGAGTTAGGAAGTGAAACTAACAAATTGGATCCCCCTCGTTATTTTTGCAACGACCTTGAGTATTACCGGTTTTGTTGCAAAAAATGTAAACGCCCAAGCTGCCGGAACAAATACAGCAGCAACAACAGCAACCCGACCGCCGGTGCCGTATCAGGTAGCCGTCGTCGATATTGCTCAACTAATCAAGTACCACCCAGATTTTGAATCTCGGCAAAAAGGTTTACAAGAATTGGCGCAACAGAAGGACAAAGAGTTCTCTGCAAGAAAGACTGAGATCGAACAAAGACGCGCTACCCTAGCCGCACACAACTACCAACCGGGTACAAAAGAACATGATGATTACGTCTCGGAAATCACCATGAAAGGTACTGAGTTTGACAAAGACCTTAAGTTGACGCAGCGGAAATTGGTAACTGAAAACTCGAAAATCTTGTATGAGATTTACAAGGAGGTTCAGGAAGAAATTGCCGTAGTCGCGAAAGGGTACAAGATCGCTCAAGTAATGGATTACCGCTCAATCGAAGCAGCACCAAATGAACCGCAATCGGTTGCGGCAATGCTTGAACAGAATCTGATTTGGTACGATGACGCTCTCGATATTTCGCAAGCTATTATGAACAGACTTTACGAGAAACGAGGCAGACAGAAAGACACTGTCAACCTCAAAACAGCGCGAGCCAAAGAGAAAGAAGAGGCAAAACAAGCCGCAGCTCCGAAAGTTCCGCCTGTTGCCGGTGCGGTTAATCCCTCCTTCGGTTCCGCAGCAAATAATCCGGCTGGTTCGTCTGTTGTGCCGAGATAGTTTAGTTGTGATTACTTGACTTGTTGGTTGAGTTGTTGACATGCTTCACGGGCGATAGCCGCGTTATTTTGCGGTTATTCCGTGAAGCTGTCTGTTCGATGTGTGTTGCAAAAAGATGTTGAGCCGGATTCGGTGTGATGGTGATTTAGTGTGTTTTTTGGATCATGCGTATTTGAAATTTGCCCAAAATAAATTGGGTGAATGTTGAGTACGGTTATTGTTTGTATTAAAGTAAAATATCAGTGAAAATCGGCAACGCGGCAGTAAAACAAACCTTATTTACAAACTTATTTTCTTACATAAGCAAGATGCTTGTGTTACTTTGTTAGTTAAGGTTATAAATAGGGTTGATTAGGGCGTATATTTCGCTGACATATTACGTATTAAATTTATCGCAATGAGTAATTATTCAACATTGGCAGTGCCTCTATTATTTTCGGGTAAGTTCAGACAAAGCTTCCGGCTTCAAAATACTCTTGCAAGACGAGTGCAGTTGAGTGGATTTGGATTTTGGAGTGGTGCGGATGTGGTTGTTGAGTTTTGTCCGGCTGGGGTTGGCGATGGTGTTTATTTTGTGCGGACGGATTTGGCTGGCGAGCCGCGAATACCTGCGCTTGTACAATACCGCGAAGAGAAGCCGCGTCAAACTTCGCTGGTGAATGGTCAGGCGAGAGTTGACATGGTTGAGCATGTGTTGGCGGCGGTGCGGGGAATGGGAATAGACAATTGCGAGATACGTACAAATCGACCGGAAATGCCCGGATTTGACGGATCAAGTGAACGTTTTTTTGTTGCGCTAAATGATGCTGGACTGGTAACGCAACCTGCTGTACGCAATGTCCGGCTTGTAACGAGATCATTCAAAGTCGGCGACAAGGAACATTGGATCAACGTGATGCCGTGTCGCAACGGCGGATCAGAATACAAATTCACTCTTGTCCCATCAGAAGGATATCCGCAAAAACAGCAAGATTACTCGTTCCGCTACGCAAAAGAGACTTTCCAACAAGAGGTAATGGACGCGAGAACTTTTTTGAACAAGTGCGAAGCGGATTATTTGTTATCGTCCGGATTATGCCAAAGAGTTACGCCGCGTGATGTACTTGTCTTGACACCGGAGGGTCCGATTGACAATAAGTACCGGTACGAAAACGAGTGTGCAAGACACAAGGTGCTTGACATGATTGGTGATTTTTCGTTGGTGGATTGTGATTGGGTTGGGATGTTTGAGTCGTATCGCGGCGGACATTCTTTGAACGCCGAGTGTGTCCGGCAATTGTTGGACAATTCAATGCTGTTGGATGAATCTTTTGTACCAAAAAACAGCGATCTGATGATTATAAAACGCGAACTACAAAACCACGCCGCATGATACCTCTCACATCAACGAAACGCATCGTGCCGTTGTCGTGTCGTGTCGTGTCGTGTCGTATCGCGTAGTGTTGTATCGTATCGTGTCAATGAAATTCATTGTGCGCCGTTTATACCAAAAAAAATATTTTGTGAATATACTTTTTATACTTGAAAATTCCCATTCACCATCGTCATAATTTTGTTACCGATATTGATCCCCGACTAACTCACGCTTTGCCAATTCGCGATGTACGCTCAACTTTACTTACCTTAATAACTATGCGACAAACGGTATTGACTGTCTTACATTGCGGCGAATTTTTTTACGCCCCAACGGGGCAACAAGCCCATAGCACAGGGCAACGCCCTGTGAAAAATCGCCCCAAATAACTCTCGCCCTGAAAGGGCAAAAGCCAAAAGGGGGCGGAACACGCATTGACAAAACCAACACGCCCCAATTGTCGGCAACGCCGACAACCGCCGCGAAGCGGCACGGACTGGAACGCGGGCATCCCGCCCTCGTTATACCACACAAGTCATAAACGTATTCGCGTGTTTGTTTTGGAGCGGAACAACACCGGAGGTGTTGAATTTTGATAACCCCGTGCAAGCGGAGCGCAGC
>JAISQS010000313.1 GCA_031274045.1 Planctomycetaceae bacterium
CGGCAACGCAACGAGTCACCAACCCGATCCGCCAACACCGCCCGCCCGCATTGCCCCAACACACTATAAAACGTATATGGGCGCACAATGTTTCGCAAAATCTACAAAAATACGCAAAAAATAAAAAATATTACTGGGCGCACTTTTTGGACAAATTTTAGAAATAACTCCCATCGCACAAATAACTTAAACCAAAAATCCTCCCAAAAAACAAAGGAACATCCGTTGTAAGAAAATGAGCTTGTATACTTCCGGCGGTCATAAAAATGATGTTGGCAGGTGATGCGTTAGGCGGGAAGAAGGCGGGAAGGCATTAGGCAGCGAACCTAGCGCCTCCATGCCCAAAGCCTCAAGCCTTTCCGCCTCTATCGGATAAAAACATACATTTATGATCGCCGAAAGTAACGTGTATTTTTGTTTGTTACGTCTTTATTTGCCGATGCAGAACCGCTCAAAAATTTTATCCAAGATGTCTTCAGTATGAACCGTTCCATCAACCAATCCCAAAGAATTTATTGCCAAACGCATTTCAGACGCGATCAATGATTCATCTTGGATGGTCATTTCGGTTATGCGTTTGAGTGCGTCGGATGCGGCTTGGATTGCGTTTCGGCATCTTGTTGTTGTGCTGATTTGGTTTGTATTGTGTTTTTGTTTTATGTAGTTGGCTGTGGTTTGGCATAGTTGGTCAATTCCTTCGCCTGTAATTGACGATACAAGAATTAAACCGCACCCCAAGAGAGACTCCAACTCAACCAAAACATCCGCCGCCAACTCTACTCCCAAATCTTTCTTCGTCACAACAATAATCAGACGCTCACGAAAATCTGATCCCAATAACTCAAACAACAATTGATCCGAAACGAATCGTTCTATTTGTTCAGAGTCAAGATTGGTGTTGTGTTGGTTTGTGGTCTGTTGGTTTAGATTTTTTTGATTAAAATTTTGATACAATTTGTCAAATTTATCCGATTCTATACAATAGATAATCACATCTGCAAAATCGATTATTCTTCGTGAATTATTTTGCGCAATATCATTTATCGGATCTTTTGTCGGATCGTTTTCGTGCTTGTTTTTTTGGTCTATTCCGGCGGAGTCGATAAGTGTGATTTTGATTCCGTTGAATTGAATTTCGGCTTCCATGTAGTCGCGTGTCGTACCGGCAACATCAGAAACGATTGCAATATTTTTTTTTAAGATTTGGTTGAAGAGCGAGCTTTTTCCTGCGTTCGGCAGACCTGTTAAGATTACTTTCGGCAACTCATCGGTAAGTCCTCGTGAATCGATTTTTTGTTGTAGTTGTTTTATTTGGGTGATGGAATCGGCGACTATTTTTTGTACGTTATTTATTGAGATAAATTCAATATCTTCGTCGGCAAAATCGAAGCCTGCTTCTAATTGAACAAGAGTGTCAAATAAATTCGTTCTCAAATTTGCAATCGGTATGGCAATTCCGCCTGCGAGTTGTTGTAGTGCGTTTTCGAGCGATTTTTTTGAGCCGGCATCAATCACGCCCAAGACAGCTTCCGCTTGTGTGAGATCAATTCGCCCGTTCAAAAACGCACGCAACGTAAACTCACCCGCATTCGCCAACCGCACAAGACCCGTCGCACAAACAAAATCAATAAACGCCTCAACTATCGGCATCGACCCCAATGTATGAACCTCAACCGACTCCTCACCCGTATAACCATGACCCTCAGACCAATAATAAATAGCCGCCGGTATCTTTCTTTGATCTCCCCAAAAAATCAAATTGCCATCACAAATACACGATGACGGCAACTTGAAATTCAGATTGTCAATTTGACCGCCGCTCAATAAATCCGCATTGCCGGACAACATCACAGACCTAACAAAATTCACCGCCTCACAAACTTCGACATCAGAATCAGAATCACGATCAGAATCACCATCCATCAGCGGCTCAAACAAACCACACAATACCCTCAAAGAATTTTTACCGCTTATCCGAACAACAGACCTAGCCGAAGAACCACGCGCCGACGCAAGAGCTATTATCGTTTCATTAAATCCGGTCTGCATGATTTATTGGGGAGTGGTTTGTGTGTGTTTGTTATTGGTCTTTTCTTTTTATTGTATTTTTTCCGATGTATTTTTGTAGTGCTTTTGGGATGGTGATTGAGTTATCGGCGTTTTGGTATATTTCCATAATTGCGATTAGTGCGCGGCTGATTGCGATTGCGGTTCCGTTCAAAGTGTGCAAGTAGTTTGTTCCTTTTTCGCCTTTTATTCTGTATCGTGCGTTTAGTCTTCTTGCTTGGTAGTCGGTGCAATTTGAGGTGCTTGTAACTTCGCCGTATTCACCGTTTTTACCGCGTCCCGGCATCCATGCTTCGAGGTCAAATTTTCTGTAAGCCGGTCCGCCAAGATCGCCGGTTGCGGTATCTACAACTTGATACGGGATTCCTAGTCCGTCGAAAATTTTACACTCAATCTGTAACATCTCTTCGTGTATCGCGCCGCTTTGTTCGGGCAAAGTGAATGCGAACATTTCGACTTTCGTGAATTGGTGGACTCTGTAAAGTCCCCGCGAAGCCCGCCCCGCAGCTCCGGCTTCCGTGCGAAAACAATGCGAAATACCACAATAGCGCAACGGTAATACCTCCGCGTCAACAGTCTGATTTGCCAACAAGCCTCCAAGCGGAATTTCGGCAGTTGCGACCAAACTCAAATCGGTATTGTCGATACTATATATCTGCGTCTCCGGTCCTCGCGGAATATAACCGGTTCCTTGCAACACAGAATTACGCGCAAGATCAGGCGTTGTCATCGGAATAAAACCCGCCTCAATCAACATGTCAACAGCGTAATGTTGCAACGCCAACTCAAGCAACACCGCATCATTTTTAAGAAAATAAAAACCCGATCCCGCAACCCTGCCGCCCGCATCAAAATCAATCAAATCAAGACGCTCCCCAAGCTCCACATGATCAAGAACCTCAAAATCAAATGACGGAATAGCCGTTTTGCCAACTGCGATTTGCAAGTTAAATTTGTCGTCTGTTCCGAGCGGAGCTGACGGGTGCGACATATTTGGAATGGTTCGTTGAACCGCTTCAAGTTCAGACTCTATTGCGTCTAACTTGACACGAATTGAGTCTGCCGCTTCACGCAGTTTTCGTCCCGATTCTTTTTTCGCCTCGCGTTCGTCGTCGTTGGATGCTTTACCGATCTGTTTTGACACGCTGTTCGCTTCCGTTTGCAATCGTTCAAGTTCCTGCTGCGCCGCCTTGCGACTCAACTCCAACTCAACAAACCGATCAATATCCGCATGAACAAAACGCCGCTCACAATTGAGCTTCACCACGTCAACATTTTCCAAAATAAATTTTCGATCTAACATTAGCGTAAATTAGTTTTGTCAGTCTGCTAATCAATAGCCAACTGATCAATATATACTAGGGACAGTAATTCGGAATGCGGAATGCGGAATTAGGAGCAATATCTTTAATTCCGAATTCATAATTCATAATTACAAGAAGTGGGAACCATCATTTTCTACCGAGCGATGCAAACCTACGGCTTGCAAAGTTATGATATTACATGGCTGCTAAGGTTGCTTTTGTAAAAAAATAAGGTTGTAAATAAGGTTTGTTTTATTGCTGCGTTGAGGTATTTCACTGATATACTTTTTACACTTGAAAATTCCCTTTCGCAATCGTAATCAATATGATTTTGTTACCGATTTGAGCTACGGATATTGAGTCACAAACGACTCGCAACTGGTACAAATTTCCCCAC
>JAISQS010000406.1 GCA_031274045.1 Planctomycetaceae bacterium
GGGGAAATTGGTACCTGTTGCGTGTCGGTTGTGACTCAATATCCGTAGCTCAAATCGGTAATAAAATCATATTTATTACGATTGCGAAAGGGAATTTTCAAGGGTAAAAAGTATATTAAGGGAGGGGAACTTGGTTACCTGTTATGGTTCAGTTTTGCAAAAGCTCTTTTATTATTTTGTGTTAGTGTACCAACAAAAAAGTATAAAAGAGCCATTTCTAAAAACTATTTCGCTGATATCTTACATATTTTTTTTGTTTAGCAGCAACGACAGGAACACGGGTACGCCGATGAATGCGGTTAAAATTGATACGGGCAAAATACGGGGGGCAAGTATCATACGGGCAAGCATGTCAGCGGCTAGTAATAAAATTGCCCCGAATACCAAAGAAAACGGCAACAAAAAACGATTGTCCGACCCAACAATAAGACGCGAAAGATGAGGAACAACCAACCCGACAAAACCGATTATCCCAAGCAACGACACCAATACAGCCGTAAGCATTGATGCGAGTATCATTGTGATCGTTTGTAGCTGACGTACCCGAACGCCTAGACTTTGTGCTGTTTCTTCTCCGAATGCGAGTGCGTTGTAACTCCATGATTGTGAGATGAAGTAGATTGATGATGGGATTATGCAAATTGACAAGATGATGATTGTGTTCCAAGTTGCCCGCGCGGTGTCGCCGAACGTCCAATACACAATCGCAGCAAGACGCGATTCGTCAGCAACATATTGCAAAAACATCAAGCCGGCAGTAAAAAGCGAACTAAACGCGACCCCCAACAATATCACCGTCTCAGAACGAGAACCACGAAAACGATCAAGCAAAAGTATCACTCCACAAGTCAAAACCGACAGCAAAAACGCACCAAGTGCAATCAAACTTTGAGAGAAACCGATATTGATCATTGTGTTATCTTGAGCAACTATCTTGCCCCCCAAAACCATCAACGTCAACGCCGCACCAAACGCTGCCGCACCGGAAATTCCAAGAGTAAACGGTGAACAGAGCGGATTACGCAACACGCCTTGCATTGTCGCGCCTGATATTGATAAGCCTGCTCCGGCGAGTACCGCCGCTATTGATTGGGGAAGCCGGATACGCAAAACAATCAACTCATAACGTTCATCTGTTACCTTGTTGCCAAAAAGAATTGAGACTGTATCAAAAAACGGAATCGATACCGACCCAACACAAATCGATAAACAAAATAATAACGGCAACAAAAAAAACAATAACAACAAAAAAATAAATTTACACGCATTAGAACGCGTATAACGATCAATTATCTCACTCACAATATATATAGTAAAAAAATTAGACTGGTTGTTTCGGATTTTGCGAAAGGTTTACATTTGAAGGTAAACTTCCGATTTATCCGGCAATGAAAGGGTCAAACATCATAGCGTAAGTCAACACCCCTGTTGTACCACACTAGTTTCGTTAGCGACGGTAGCTTGCTACCGACGAGATGGGGCGGGAATCGTGTTGATTGACGTATTCGTTCCGTTGGTATGGTGAGTACACCACACCAACGGCTACATTGGACTACCCCTTTGGGGTAGGGCGTTATAAATAATGAAAATAAAAAAATACCCTGAAAGGGTAACCCAATGTAGCCGTTGGTGAGCGGTACTCCGCTTACCAACGGAAAGAAGACGGATTGGAGAACATTTGCCAACACGTTTTGGCGTTCAGTTCAAACTTGTTCGGTTCTATTACGCACAGAGGCGGGCGGGACGCCCACGTTCCAGTCCTTCGCCGCTTCGCGGCAATTGTCGGTTGCGCCGGTGGGAACGGTTTGGAATATCGATTCGTTTCATGCCACAAATTCACCAAGTAGAGACGCAAAGCATTGCGTCTCTACAAATGCAAAAATAATAAAAAAAATCCAATCAATAACTCTTCTTTCATTACCTTTCCCTTTAACTTCATGCGAATTATTCCGCGTCAAATGATAGCCGCTCAAGTGCTGTGTTTTGTAGGCTGTTGTTTAATTTGTCGAAAACCGGCTTGCCGACTAGAAACTCGAATATTTCGTCTGCTTTCTTTTTTGGGTCGATATCTTTGAATTGTTCGGGGTAAAGTATTTTGCCCACAAACCAGGCATTGACCAACACCGCGTCGTGATTGACAAAATAAAACGTGTTCGGCAGCAATGTATAAACTTCACCCTTCTTCACAGCATCGAGCGAACGATACGCCGCGTCCGTTTTAAGCTCCGCCAACCCGCTCGCGTCACCCAACGCAAGCGTACCAAGATCAAGAAATAATTTGTCAGGATTCCAATCAAGAATTTTCTCTTTGGCGAGCATAACGTGACGATTGCCCAAAATCGGATCCAACTTCTTCTCACCAAGAAAACTCCGCGCCCCAACCAACTCAAACGGCGGATAACCCGATTCGCTGGAATTGAACCCATGCGAACCGTTGTACGAAACTCCGCCAACATAAACCGACACCGACGATTTCGTTTCAACGTTTTTTGTCAACATGGAATTTGTCGATTTTTCTTGGTTGTTGTCTTGGGTGATTTTGTCAAAATTGTCGAAAGTTGTCCGTTGTTTTAGCTCTGTGATTTCTTTGTCAAAAAAAGCGATGATGTCTTCTGCTCGTTTGGTTTTGTTGAGAGCAGCGCCGATGAGCCGCAGACCGGCATCGAACTGTTCACGCCCGACCGTGATACCGCGCATCGGAACAAGCAGCACCGGAATACCCGTCCGCCTCGTCAACTCAACCGGATCATAACCGGCACCGGTATCGGCTTTGATGATCAGTTGCGGCGGCGATTTCAATGCGAGCAATAATTCAGGTTGATCGCGACCGCTGGATTCGCCCGCGACGGGCAATTTCGCCAAATCAGGATGAGCCGCCAAATATGCTTTCATTCCGTTTCGGTCAGATGTAATCCGCTCGTTGCCGTCGGTCGCAATCACCAACTCAACTCCGCCAAGATAAACCGCCAACCTCAATGTACCACCACTACAATAAATCCGCTCAATATTCTTGGGAACAAGACCCTTTGCACGGTACGATTCAAGTTGTTCAATTGTACGAATCGGTTGCAATACCTGCTCATCAAAACGCGAATCAATTTGACCGCAACCAAAAAACAACAAGAACGAACATACCACAAAACAAAAAATCATTCCTTGATTATTCTGATTAAAAAAATCTTTTTTGAAACGAAAAGTCTGAACTTTTGCGCGGAGGGAATTGAAATATTTTTTCATGTGAATTTTCTTAAAAAATTGGTTGAAGGTTTAGCCTTTTTCGTAATACTTTTATTATTTTAATTATTACGTTTTTTGATAATCGTAACATTTTTTGACAGGTGAGGCGGAGTATTTTAGCGTGGTTTTCAAAAAACACAATAAAGGTTAGACAAAGTTTTTTTGTTGTCTAAATATTCTAAAACCGTGTAATTTGTACCGCTTGACAGGATTGATGATGGTGGTATATTTTTGCGAAATGATGTTTCTGTTGTTTGTGGTGCGAGTGATTTCGGTTTTTTGGTTTTTTGCAAATACCGGAAATTTCGTATTACGAATTTCTCAAGGACGAACGATTTTTCTCAAGGATGAATTGACAATTTTCTCTAACTGAAAAGGAAAAAAAATGAAAAAAACATTTTCAAATAGATCGGGTTTTGTGAACGAGCCGATTTCGGTTTTGTTTGCGTTTACGTTGGTGGAGCTTCTGGTAGTGATCGCGATTATCGGCGTTTTGATCAGTTTGTTGTTGCCTGCGGTTCAAGCGGCGCGGGAAGCCGCCCGAAAAATGAAATGCTCAAACAACCAACGCCAAATCGCACTAGCAATGCACAACTACCACGATGCCCAAGACAACCTACCCGGATTAGCAGCAAGAGCAACAAGATCAAATGGTTCAATTTGTTGCCCAGGTGCGCAACTTCTGTCACCGCATTTTTGGCAGCTTCCGTTTTCGGAACAGGAAGCACTTTACGATAGTTTGCCCAAAGGCGAAACAACATCGCGTTGGATTTTTGGTAAGTGTGAACCTTTTAACAAGGGTGTTGCTGATTCTGCGAGTATGGTTTCGCAGGTTCCGATGCCAGCGTTTCGATGTCCATCTGATCCGGCGAAAAATTTGACAACTACTATTGCAAATGATATGACAGATTGTCCAGCGACGACGGTGTCATCAATTACGCCGACAGCAACAAATAATTACATGTTTTGTATCGGTTCTGCAACAGGGACAAACTACGATATATTCTTTCCAACAGACGGAACATTTTA
>JAISQS010000489.1 GCA_031274045.1 Planctomycetaceae bacterium
TGATGTTCCCACACAAACGAGCATTCCGTAGGAATGCACCGCCTACCGAGCGATTCATTCCTACGGAATGTACAGACTCGGTGGGGGGTTCATTTTCTACCGAGCGATACATTCCTAACCCAAGTTCCGCAGTTGGTCAAAAAATAAAAAATTTTAAAATTTTTTTTGTTAATCTGGTGAAGTTTTATTTCTCTATTTTTTTGTTATACTTTTTACCCTTGAAAATTCCCTTTCGCAATCGTAATAAATATGATTTTATTACCGATTTGAGCTACGGATATTGAGTCACATCCGACACGCAACAGGTACCAATTTCCCCACCCTTAATAACAACGAAGCTACCACGATCATACGCCCTTATCCCCTTATTCACAATGTTTTAATAAGGGGATAAGGGCGCGGATTGGGGGGAACTTTGTGTTACTAAGGGAAAGGGAATCGGTAACCAGTTGCGGATTGGTTGAGACTCAATATTGGTTATACAAATTTGCACGATGACATAAAAAAAAGGAATTATCAAGTACAAAAAGTATACAATGACTACCAATGTTGTTTTGTTTAGGAAAAATCAGGTAAAAATAAGGTTTGAGTTAAAGCCGAATATTTCGCTGATATATTACAAAATCTGCAAAATCTGTTGACGAAATATTTCCTTGCGAAAATCTTTCTGTGATTATTCCCCCGAAGGAGTTTTTTGTCAATTATCCGTATTCGATTCCTCTCGTAACCAAAAAAACGGTTTTGACGAAAGTGATAGCAAGTTCGCTTCTAACCAAAAAACGGGGGTGTTGATTATTCTTGGCAGTCTCATTTTCCAATGTCGATAAAACTACACGAAGGCGTGTTGCGGTTCTGTTTTTTGCAATACGGCAAGGAGGAGATTTATTTTGTTTGTGAATTGTGAATTGTGATTTGTAATTTGTAATTTGTGAATTGTGAATTGTGAATTGTTGAGAAGTGAGTTTACGTCTGTATTGGATTCGGCGTATTTACTAGTTGTTTTGACGAAAGGAAGCGATTCAAGTGAGGTGGGAACGGAGACCCCGATATCAAAGATTCAAGAAGGACTTTGAAAATGAAAAGACATATTTATCGGGTTGTGACGCGTGGCGGCGAGGGGGAATATCGTATTCGGGATTTTATAAGTGAGGAGGAGATTCTTCGTCGTCATATTAAGATTGGGGTGGATGATTGTAGTACGGACATGAGCTTGCGGGGTCAGCCGATATTCAGGGGGCTAATCGGTCCAATGTCTGACGGCGGCGGTGTTATTCGTTATGAATCGCCCGAAGTATTCGAACAAATGACGAGAGAATGGTGCGTCTGTAAAAGCAAAAAAAGAGCGAAAAGCACAAAAAACGAAGCCGAAACAAAACAAAACGCCGAGACCAACACCGCAACTATCACGTCAAATTAAAAGGTCATTGCAGGGATGAAAATATAGGAAAACACGGATTGATGCCGCCCATTCGGGGCGTGACAATGTTATAGTCCAGAGCAGACTTTCACATAGACAACTGATTTTAACAACGGAATAATTTTCGCACACGGAGGTGATAGTGCTAAAAAAGATCACTCAAAATAAAATTGGTATCTCAATCAAGAAATATACCAATAAAAAACGGGCGCGGATACTTTCGTACATTGTTAACGAATACATTGTTACCGCCTGTATTGCCGCTGTCTTATTTTTGTCCGTTTGTAATAGCGCAACGATAATTTATTCTGCCGACAATTACATAACGCACTCCGATATCGGCACCGGAATTGATGCAACAGTAGCGACCGGCACGCAAGCAACAACCGGATTATTCATCGACAAAACCGGCAACGTAAATCACATCGGAATCACAAACCCGATTAACGTTGCAAATCATTCGTTATATTTGGGCGGTGATTTGAACTTGAATGACAGCAATGTTTCGGGGATTGGAGTTGCGGGGATTGTGTCAAATTATGCTAATCTTGTGCTTGATACGCAGTTTAAAAATCTGTCGGTGTCAAATAGTGCGGCTCATGGTGCAGGTGGTCTTACTGCCGGTTTTGCGTACTTCGACAACACCGAATTTAACGGCACAATAAAAGGTCAAAGCAAATATTCCGTCTACTCAAAAAATTCCAACGCCTACGGATTCATCTTCTCAACCGGTTATCCAAACGTAACCGATCTCGGACAAAACGCGACTTTTGAGATAGATCAAATTGACGTGTCGGCGTTGTTGAGCGGTTCGGGTTTTCAAGCGGGAAATCAACGCGGCGGAAAAATTGACATCAACAATATCTCGCTCAAAATCAACGGCGGCGACGGCGACAGTTATGGTTGGGGAGTGTTGCTGAAAAGCGTGAACGGCGAAATTAATATTGACACAATAAAAGTAGAAACCGCCAACGGACTCGTCAACAATATGACAGAGAACAAAAATTCCGCATACGGTTTCGCCGCTACAAATATAGACTCAAATGGAATTGTACGGATTGGCGCGGTTGATGTAACGGTTGGCAACGAGAGCAGCGGAAAAGTGCGCGGAATTGCGACGGGCGTAGATATTGGCGCAACGGAAACTAACTACACAACAAATAATCCCGACGACAAAGGAACTGTCAAAGGCACAATCAGCGTCGACTCAATAAACGTTAAAAGCTACTCAACAATTGATCCGGCTTACGGATTGCATATCGGAAACGATAACAACGCTTCAACAATCATCCACGTCAGCGGCAGCGTCAAATTGAAAGATATAAACGTTACGAATGAAGTCAATGGAGTCGGCACAGTTGCGGGGATTATTGTTGCGACAGGCACCGCAGTGAGCGATAACAGAGGAATAATCAATGCGGGAAGTTTGATATTAGATGGAAAAATTACAGTCAACGCCGGAAACGGAACAGCGACAGCTTACGGAATTTACGCCGGTCAAATTAGTCTTCTCAATATTGATAACTCAATCACCGCCACCGGCGGCAACAACACAGAAAGCTACGGAATCTACACCACCGGCAACACAAAAGATCAGCAAGTCGGCGGACTGAATAGTAATATTGTCATTCGTTCTAATGTTGCAATTTCCGGCGGGACGGCGAGCGTGAGTTTGAACAGCAACGGTGATAGTGTAAAGGTTCTTGCTCCGATTTGGAACAACGGAAACGCTCCGTTTATTTTGCAAGGTGTCGAGTTTTTTGACATCGGCAACTCGAATCAAGCTGTAACCGCGTCAATGATTGCAGGGAGTCATTTTGACAGCAAAACAAATACAACTATCAACAAAAAATCAAAGTTGCTCGGCTCAATACAATCCGAAGGAAGCCTTAATATGAATGCTGATTCTTCACTTGGCATTCAACTTTCGGGCGGGTCGAATGGACGCGCCGGTACTTATTTTTCCAAAGCGGGAGCGATTACGGGCAGTGCGAAATTTTTTATTACCGACACGGATAGTTTTCTTGTTGAGCCTGTTACGGTTTTTGGTTCGGGCTTGACTGCGGCGAATCGTTATCAACTTGAGCGATCGATAAATCGTCTTGCGCAAATGCACGGAATTGTTCAGTATGAAGTGATCGATGATGGCGGTGTTGCCAAAATAATGACGCATCAAACGGCAACGGCACGTTTGAGTGATGTGTATTTGAACACGCTTTTTATGCACGCGCCGTTTATGCGTGATGCTGTTGAAAATCATATTGCGGACAGGCGGCATCCGCGTCAGGTTTTATCTGATCGGAATGGATTGTGGGTAAATTATGTTGGTCGTTCAAGCAGCGTCGGCAGTAGTTATATTCGTTACGAAGATGCCAAAATTACATCAAACGGAATACAAACCGGTCTAAAATTCAACTTATCAAGATTAGTACAATACGGCATAGTTTTCGGATATGAAGATCACGCTTTATCGTACAATATTAGCCGCGAAGGACGCGAGGCAATGCTAAACGCAACAGAAGGCTCGCACCTGCTTGATGCGGACAAAGTTGACGCAGTTGATTTTTATGTTGGAGTGTTTAGTGTACATCAATTTGACTTTGGCAGTGATTTAAGATTCTATCTCGGCGCGGGATCGCAAGATTACAAAATGAACCGCTACGAGTTGGACAAATTGAATACGAGCAATTTCAGCGGGCGAACATTTGAGTCATCTATTGAGTACGGGTATCGTTTATTTGCCGGAAGTAATATTTCATTGCGTCCGGTTCTGTCAATTGATTATCGTTACAATAAACTTGACAATGTCCACGAAACAGACGGCTACAACTTCGCCGACGCGGATTTGTCACAATTATTCTTGCGGCTCGGAACCGATGCACAATGGCAAAATCAACGCGCCGGACTGCACGGCGGCATCTATTATTCGCGGCAAGTATTGAACAAAGGCAGCGAAATGATCGCAACCGCACAAGGTTCTCGATTAGTCGGAATCGACACCGGCGATTCTATTCTAAACGTCAACATCGGCGCAAGATTCAAACTCACAAAATTACTCACCGTCTTCGGATCATACAACGCCGAAATATACTCACACAAAAACGCACCAACTCAAAACACAGGAAACATCGGACTCGCGCTATATTGGTAACAAAACGCGCAAGTCAAAAAAAATCCGCGACGTATTGACAATCAAAGGCAAAGACAAAGACAAAGACAAAGGGCGATTGATGACAACCGCACGAAACAATAATTTATCGTACAAAAAAACGTTCAACAAAATTCGTGAGAATAAAAGTGAGTGATATTGATTTAGATTTTATGCGGGTTGCGATTGAGGTTGCGCGTGGCGGTGAGGGTTTTGTTGAGCCGAATCCGATGGTGGGTGCTGTAATTGTTCGTGATGGCAAGCAGATTGGTGTCGGTTATCATCGGTATTTTGGCGGTCATCATGCGGAGGTTGAGGCGATCAAAAATGCGGAGGAGTTGTGTGGTGTTGGGAGTACGATTGGGGCAACGTGTTATGTAACGCTTGAGCCATGTTCGCACTACGGCAAAACGCCGCCATGTACGGAAGCGATTTTGCGAGCGGGAATAAAGCGGGTTGTTATTGCGATGCGTGATCCGAATCCGGCGGTCAATGGTCGCGGGGTTGCGTTTTTGACGGCGAATGGAATTGGGGTTACGGAGGGTGTTCTTGAGAGTGAAGCACGTGATCTTAATGCGCCTTATCTTATGTTGGTTGAAAAAAAACGCTCGTGGATAATTGCAAAATGGGCGATGACGCTAGACGGACGGATGGCGACTGCGACAGGCGAAAGTAAATGGATATCAAACGAACATTCACGCTTAATCGTACAAAAATTACGTCAAAGGGTCGATGCGATTATGATCGGCTCAAATACCGCAATCAAAGATAATCCAAATTTGACCGTAAGAATCAACGAAAAAACAGAAACAGAAACAGAAACAGAAACAAAAGCAAAA
>JAISQS010000560.1 GCA_031274045.1 Planctomycetaceae bacterium
CGAACAATATAAGTTTTCTCCATAAAAATTCCCCTCCATGAGTTATAAAAGAAAACGGAATCATAACAATCATCAACAATACAATCAACCCCAATTTTTAAGGATTACAAAGCACTAGGCGGTTACTCAATAAATGGTGGTAAAGGCGGCAATGGAAACTTAACAATCAATGGAGGAAGCAGCTACTTCTACGAAACGCTCATTGGCGGTAGCTCGATTGATGGTGATGGTGCTGGTGGTGATGGAAATATAACAATTACCGGAGGAGTAAACGATTTTTCTTATGCTCAAGTTGGCGGCGGTTCCTACTCTAGCGGTAACGGCGGCACTGGCAATGTAACTATAACCGGAGGAATTACCACGTTTTCTTATGGTCTTGAAATTGGTGGTCAATCTTATGACGGTATAGGCGGTAACGGTACGTTCACAATGAATGGCGGTACTGTTACGCTTGGTACAGCGAGCGAATTTGGCGATCTTGAAGTCGGCGGTTCAGGTAGCACTGATGGCAACGGTACCATTAACCTAAACGGCGGAAACCTCATACTACTAGAGGCTACGTCTGGCTATAATTCGGGAGGTGTTTATGTCAATGCACTAGGCAACGGTCAAATTAACATAAAGAGCGGTGTCAAAATTTCAACATTCGGTAAAGGTCATGTTATTGAGTCGAAAAATATCTCGATTGCGGATGGTAGTACGATTGTGATTGATACTGCTGGTTTGGCTGACGATGGTACCGAAACCGCATTGACGATCGGTACTGGTGGTAACGTGATAACTTTGCCGACATCTGGAAAATTTAATCTGGATGTTTTGGCGACAGACATCGGAACGTTTAAGTTAATTGAAATCGCGTCTGCAAACCTTATTAATAGCAAAGTAAAAGCCACGCTTAACAGCGGAAACGATAGACTCGGTATCACTGGAAACTTTATCTATGATACCGATAACGTTCGTGTAGTGATAACAACAAGTGGTCTCACTGATACAGAGAGAGTAGCGACGTGGGATTTGTCTGGCAATACCGGAACGTGGGGACCATCATCGGAAGCTTGGAAACTCGATATCGGTTCCAGTAAATTCTTCAAAGACAACGATAAGGTCGTATTTGATAAAGGTGCGGTTAATGAAGCGAAGATTATTACGGTTACAGAAGGCGGCGTTAAGATTAGCAATAAAGCGGCTGGCAATACCGGTGACGCAATGATTGTTAACAGTGTTGCCGGTTACACGTTTGACGGCGGAAAAATTACCGTCACAGAAGGCGACATCACAAAAAGCGGTAACGGTAAATTGACAATCAAAAACGAAATTGATCTCAGTAATGCTTCGATCGGTAGTGCTGTCAAATTGACCGCAGGCGAAACGGTTCTCGACGGATTGATCAGGTTGGACTCAAGTCAGTTTGTTACAGTTGGCAATGGTGCGACGCTTTCGGGCGGCAGCAGCTACAATGCTTATATCACCGCTGCTATCACTGGCGGTACGTTGGTCTTTGAATATGGTTCGTACCATAGACCGGGTCGTTCGCCGGAGCGACAACATTTTGAATCAGATATCCAATACAGAGCAGGCGCGAAAATCGTGCTTGATCTTGGCAGAACTTATGATACCAGCGACTTGATCAGCACTACAAAATCTATAGATTTTGTGTCAAATGGTGCCGGTCAAAGCACTGATAAAGTCTCAGTACTTGTCACAAATTCCGATGACCTTTATATTGACGAGAATGCAACAGATATCACGGTTTTTGAAGCACACGATAAGCTGAAAATTGCAGGTACCGTCATCACTAATAATACGGCAGAAACCGCAACAGGAGACACAGGCGAGACAAAGATCGCGTTTACGGATGATGGTGGTAATACGCTTGAGTTTGAAGGGGTTGGTTTAGACCTGACGGAAGCGAAAGTTACCAACAATTCAACACAGCTCAAATTATCCGCAGTCGGTACAGTAGTTCCGTTATCGAATGATTTGACACCGAATCAGCGGATACTTTACGATTCCCTCGCTTCTAATCCGGGTACTTTTGCCAATAGTCTCCTGTTTGATATATTGTCGCTGCGAGAAGATGAGGCAAAACTGCGAGCGGCTTTGGAAGCGGCTTTGCCTACTGTGAATTCGGCACTATTTGCGGCATCACAACGTAACGTCGTTTTGTCCAACCGGTCAAACTTTAACCGGCTACACTTCCTGCAATCAGCACGGACTCGTCACTCCCCGAACTTAAACGACGCAATCACTCTCGGTCAAAGTTACGAGCCTATTTACGAATGGGGCGATTCGTGTGATTTATGCGATTCGGTTGGTTCGTTCGGGCGTTGTCACGGCTCGCATTACAACGCCTGGTTTGAAGGATTCGGTAACTTTTTACACCAATCCAACACCGACAGCATACAAGGTTACCGCGCCAACACAGGCGGATTTAATCTCGGAATCGACCGCCAAACCAGCAAATACACAGTTGTTGGTTTCAGCTTCGGCGGCGCATATACCGATATGAAAACAAAAGATCGAACCCAATGGGGCGATGTTGAACAATACCTTTTCTCGGTTTACAGCTCGCACACTCATTGCAATGTAACGATTGCGTTGTCCGGCGGTTATGCTCACAGCGAGTATAAGTTGTCGCGCAATCCGGGCGGAACACAACTCGACAGCAAACACTGCGGCGATCAATTTTTCGCGTCTTTTGAGATAGCCGCAAAAATGAGCTACGTAACCTTCGACTTGACTCCGTTCCTTGCTTTTGACTACATCAATTTAGATGAAGGAGCATACAACGAACTCGATGCCGCGAAAGTTGCTCAAAGCAGAATCAACAGTCAAAATTCAGATTCATACCTGCAAACGCTCGGCGTTAGAATCGGTCGGACAAAATACGTCAACGGCAGAATAGTCAACCCAAGTATAATTGCCGGTTGGGTTCACGACTACGGCAACGGAAACATCTACACAACCGCAAAATACGAAGGCGGTCAACAATTCACAATCCAAGGCGCGCCAATGAATAAAAATCGCGGATTGTTCGGTGTGGGTTTGGATGTTGCGTTGAGTCCGAACTTGAGTTTGTTCAGTAGGTACGATGGCGAATTTTCCAAAAACTCACAAATTCAAACCGCACAAGCCGGTTTAAATTACAAGTATTAAAAGCCGCTGATATTTTTGAGAGTTGGTAAATTTGAAAGTTAGTAAATTTTCTGATTATTTCGGATTTTGTGGGGATGTTACATTTGAAATGAAACCAAACGAGTTAAAACGGAACGCCAAAAAATGTTGGGAACCAAGGTAGGCGATCTCAAGGTAGCCAACCGTCTCGCCGAGCGGTCGGTCAGCGATAGCCGACAACGGGATCATGAAACGCATCAACGAAACCAACACGCCCGCCTCTGTGCGTAATAGAACCAAACAAGTTTGAACTGAACGCCAAGACGTGTTGGCAAATGTTCTCCGACACGTCTTGGCGTTCCCTCCAAACTCGTTCGGTTTCCTAATGCACAGAGGCGGGCGTCCCGCCCGCGTTCCAGTCCGCGCCGCTTCGCGGCTATTGTCGGCTACGCCGACGGGAGCGGTTTGGAATATCAATGCGTTTCCCGCTCCATTTCGTCGGTAGCAAGCTACCGTCGCTAACGTCACGCGAATGCATTTATGGCTTGTGGTATAATGAGGGGCGTTGTCCGACGCTATGGTGATTGATCCTTTCAGGGTCGGATAAAAACGGGTGAACATTTTTTTAACCTCGTTTACACCTAATTTTCCTAACAAAACAACCTCAGCCATATTGTTGTATATCTTTCGCTAAATGATCTTGTTGTTCCATTAACTTACTATTATTGTATTATGTTGACTAATAAAACTGTTTGTATTCTTGACTCTCATGGCATACTTTATCAACTTTTTCATGCGTTGCCGCCGATGAGTAGTCCGCAGGGTGAGCCTGTTGGTGCGGTTTATGGGTTTGTGCGTGATTTATTTACGTTGATTGAGAGGCATAAGCCGGATTATTTTTTTTGTGCGTTTGACATGCCGGGTGATACTTTTCGCGCGGAAATTTATAGCGAGTACAAAGCGAATCGTTCGGCGATGCCGGATGAGTTGCGTCCGCAAATTGCCGCTTCGCGCGAGGTGCTGGACGCAATGCGGATTCCTACACTTGGGTTGAGTGGATTTGAGGCAGACGATATTATGGCAACTGTTGCAAGTCAAGTTGAAACCCAAAACGGAACGTGTATTATTGTCACCGCAGACAAAGATTGCCGGCAACTAATCACGCCCAAAGTATCCTTGTACAACTTGCGCAAACAGAGCTTTTATCGAGCAGAGGAACTCTTGAAAGATTGGGGAATTACGCCTGAACAAGTTGTCGATTTCCAAGCACTCGTAGGCGACCCGACCGACAACGTACCCGGAATAAAACACGTCGGTCAAAAAACCGCAACAGACCTGTTGCAAAAATTCGGCTCGCTAAATAACGTACTCGAAAACACCGATAAAATCACAGGAAAAAAATGCAAAGAATACATCACCGCCGACAAAGATAACGCAATATTAAGCCGAAAACTCGTAAAACTAGACAACAACGTACCAATAAATATCGATTGGACAAAAAGCGAATTCTCTCACAACTTTGACAACGAAAAATTACGGCAACTATTCAACAGATTCGGTTTCAAATCACTCCTGAATAAGATTGACCAAAAAGTTGATACTCCAAAAAAGACGACTCTGTTCGATGATAATTTGCGCAACAATAATTCAGAACCGAAAACAGAATCGCACAATAATCACAATTCAAACTCTACTTCAAATTCTATTTCAAGCTCTACTTCAAATTCTGATTCTTCGGATTCGAATTTAGACTCTGTGTCTGTGGGATTGTGTGATTTGTTTCCGGTTTCTCCTTGTTATCGTTTGGTTGATACGCCGGAGTTATTTGAGCAATTTTTTGAGTTGTTATCTGGTGTTTCGGTGTTTTCATTTGACACGGAGACGGTGGCGATTGAAGTTCGGTTTGAGGCGACATCTCCGCGTTATACGGATGTGGTTGGTTTTTCTTTTGCGTGGAGTGATTCTGAGGCGTGGTATTTACCGTTTCGTGGTGCGCTTGGTTCGGATGTGTTGGATTTTGAGGTTACGCTTGCGCGGTTGCGTCCGATATTTGAGGATGTTTCGATTGGCAAGATAGGGCAGAATTTGAAGTATGACATGGTTGTTTTGCGGAACAAGGGAGTGCGTTTACGTGGAATGATTTTTGACACGATGATAGCGGATTATCTTTTGCGGTCTGAGGCGATTACTCATAATCTTGATGAGATTGCGGAATTTTATTTGCAGCATACGACGATCAAAATCAGCGAGCTTATCGGCAGCGGCAAAAAGCAGCGTCAAATGGACGAAGTTCAAACTTACGTGATGAAGGATTATGCAGGAGAGGATGCGCTTGTTGTTTGGGTTTTGTATTTGCGGTTGCGGTTGTTGATTGAGGGGAAGCCTGCGATTTCGCGTTTATTTTATGAGCTTGAGTTGCCGCTTGTTGATGTTTTGGCGGAGATGGAGTTTACTGGGGTGACGGTTGACACTGGAGTGTTGCGTGAGTTGAGTGTTCGGTTTGGCGCGGAGTTGGACAAACTTGAGAATGAGATATTTCAACTTGCCGGACATGAATTTAATATTTCGTCGCCGAAGCAGCTTGCGGAAGTATTATTTGACGAGTTGAAGTTGCGCGGAGTGAAGAAGACGAAGACATCGGCGCAAAGTACGGATATTGAGGTGCTGGAGGAGTTGGCGTTGGTGCATCCGTTACCGGCGAAGGTTGCGGAATATCGACAACTGGCAAAGCTCAAAGGGACGTATGTTGATGCGTTGCCGGAGTTGATTCATCCTGCAACGGGGCGAATTCATAGTTCGTTCAATCAAGTATCAACAGTCACGGGACGTTTGAGTTCAAGTAATCCAAATTTGCAAAACATACCAGTACGAACTGCATTCGGACGTGAAATCCGCGGCGCGTTCAGAGCTGGTGACAAATTTGATCTGTTGTTATCGTGTGATTATTCGCAGATTGAGCTTCGAGTGTTGGCGCACTTCTCCGGCGATAATAGATTGTGTGAGGCGTTTCGTAATAACGAAGACATACACACAAGAGTAGCGGGAGAAGTTTTCAGCGTAAAAATTGAGGATGTTACGCCGGAAATGAGACGAACCGCAAAAGCTGTAAATTTCGGTGTAATATACGGACAAACCCCGTTCGGACTCGCAAAACAACTAGGAATTTCAGACAACGAAGCACAAACATTCATCAAAAATTACTTCCAAAAATATTCACAAATCCGCGACTATCTTGAATCCATTCTGGACGGATGTATTGAAGACGGATACGTGTCAACTTTGTACGGACGACAAAGAGTCTTCCACGAAGGAGTCATACGATCACAACGCAAAGGAAGCCTGACACAAGCAGAACGAATGGCAATCAACACAGTAATTCAAGGAACCGCATCAGACCTAATAAAACAAGCAATGGTCAATCTGGCAAAAAATATTCCAACAGAACTAAACACAAATCTACTAATCCAAATACACGACGAACTAGTATACGAAGTAACAAAAGAAGACGCTGAACAACTAAAAGAAATCGTAACCAAAACAATGTTACTAGACCAACCATTGCGAGTGCCGCTTGTAGTTGATGCGGAGTTGAGCGAGCGATGGAATTGAACACAAATTTTTTGATTATTTCGTTTTTTGTGGGGCATGATTTTATTGATTTATAGCCCTGAAAGTAGAGACGCAATGCATTGCGTCTCTACTTTAGCACGGGGCATCGCCCCGTGAACCGGTGATAATAAAATTTCTGATTATTTCTGATTTTGTGTGAGCTTCCCTTTGTGCCATTTATACTATTCGCACGTGATAATTCCTATTGACAATTATGTGAAAATTTTTTATGATATGTTGTGTTGGTTTTGTTGTGTGTTTTTTTTGAGATAATTTGTTTTTGTTGTAATGGAATACCGGTTACCCAAAAGACAATTAAAGAAGCTTAAAGAGCAGTTGCGTTGTTGCAAGGATCGTTGGTCTGCTGATCGGATTAGGGCAGTTATCCTTCTTTGTGAAGGCGTTCCTGTTTCGACAATATCAAGAGTGCTTTTTCTT
>JAISQS010000589.1 GCA_031274045.1 Planctomycetaceae bacterium
TAAATACGGGATTTCATGCTAGACAACCAATATAGGCGACAATTTCGCCGCGAGTTTGTGTCGGTATCGTAGGGGCGAGGCTTGCCCTCGTCCCCAATGGTGCGGGAAATGTATTGGAATTTCTACTGGCAAAAAAACCTCATTTTGGTATATCAACGCGTTTCACGCCACTTCGGGACGAGGGCAAGCCTCGCCCCTACAACATTGGGCATTTTGGTTTTGCCGATGCGTGTTCCGCTCCCGTTGTCGGCTTGCGCCGACGTAACCGCCCAGCGGTCGGTTACCCACCTTACGTTCTCCAACACGTTTTGGCGTTCCTTCCAAACTTGTTCGGTTTCCTAATGCACTTAGGCGGGCGGGATGCCCGCGTTTCAGTCCGCGCCGCTTCGCGGCAAACTTTTGTGTTATATCGAGCGTATCCGTTTCGCTGCCTAATGCCTCAAGCCTTCACGCCTAACGCCTCACCAGCCTAACGTCTTTTTATGATCGTCGGAAGTATAATTTCTGTCTGTTGGTTTTCTGTTTGTGTTACCCACCTTGTCAAAAGAGGAAAAAGCCGGACAATTACCGCGTCGTTGTTTTTCGCTTTTGGCGTGATGTGGATTCGGCTTGTGCTGTTTGTTGCGTTTTTTGGCGGGAACATTAAAAATGTCAAATTAAAATTCTTCTTGTAATCAGATATTGACCGCGCGGGTGAATGTGATTGGGATGGGGTTGATGTATGATTTTGAGGTTTCTTTTTTGCACAACGTGTTATGAAATTCGTTGATGTAAAAGCGTGATGGCTGCCGGTATAAATTGAGTACCGCCGATAGATAAGCCAGCGGGCGCAAGAGAAATTTCAATCGCAAGTAGTTTCAAACTTTCTGTAAATTAAATTAACAATGAAAAGATCGAAAATTAGTATTATTGGTGCTGGTAATGTTGGTGCGACTACGGCTCATTGGGCGGCGGCGGCTGAGCTTGGTGATATTGTGTTGCTTGATATTCCGCAGACGGAGGACATGCCGAAGGG
The DNA here is from genome assembly GCA_031274045.1 of Planctomycetaceae bacterium. Classification (GTDB taxonomy): domain Bacteria; phylum Planctomycetota; class Planctomycetia; order Pirellulales; family Thermoguttaceae; genus WRKP01. Next base: position 1,016 of record JAISQS010000589.1, read on the forward strand.
GAAGGCACTTGATTTGTTCGAGTCGTCTCCGATATTCGGGTTTGATGCTCGTGTGACGGGAACCAATGATTACGCCGATACGTCTGGTAGTGATGTGGTAGTTATTACGGCGGGCATACCGCGTAAACCCGGAATGAGCAGGGATGATTTGCTTGCGACGAATGCGAAGATAGTCGGTTCGGTTGCGGCGGAGGTTGCGAAGGCTAGTCCTGATGCGATTATTATTGTCGTGAGCAATCCGCTTGACGCAATGGTTCAACGGGCATTTCAAGTCTCCGGTTTTGATCGGCGGCGTGTTATCGGTCAAGCTGGTGTGCTTGATACGGCGCGTTATCGATCTTTTATTGCGGCGGAGTTGGATGTGAGTGTTGAGGATGTTCAAGCGATGTTGCTTGGCGGTCATGGTGACACGATGGTGCCGTTGTTGAGTTGTGCAACTGTTGGCGGAATACCGGTAACGAATCTCATCAAACCGGAACGATTGGCGGAGATAGTTCAAAGAACACGTGATGGCGGTGCGGAGATTGTGAAGTTGTTGAAAACGGGGAGTGCGTACTACGCGCCCGCCGCTGCAACCGCTCAAATGGTCGAAGCAATCGTCAAAGATAAACGGAGATTGATTCCGTGCGCGGTTCTTTGCGAAAAAGAATACAACGTCGGAGGATTCTGCGTCGGCGTACCTGTAATTCTTGGCAAGAATGGTGTTGAAAGAATCATCGAAATTCCGCTCAATGCCGAAGAAGATGCCGCATTCAGAAATAGCGTAGATGCCGTTAAATCATTGGTCGATACAATGAAAAAGTTGGTCTAATAAAGGCATAATGTAGACACCCGACAAAAAAGCGGTCGGGATGCTCTTGTTATACCGCGCATCTTTCAACATCTTGTTTTCCAGAGAATACGAAGCAAACAAAATATACGAATCGACGAAAAGAGTTGATTGCAAAATTTTGTTTGTTTCGTATTTTTTGTTTGTTTGGTGTTTTCTAAAAAAACATTTGAAATGATGTGTGGTATAACGAGGCGAGTTGACGTTGCGCGGCAATATTTTTACGTACTCTTAAAACTTCCGTGAAATATAACAGCGATGCCGTTATATATGATAGTGATGCCGTGAAATATAACGACGACTCGTGAAATATAATAGCGACAGCTGTGAAATATGATAGGACAAAAAATCATAATTATCTCAAAATTGATTTCTAAAAAATTTATAAAAAAGTTGTAACTCAAATTACAATTCTCTTTTTCCGTTCTAATAAAATTTTGAAAATCGACAAATCTTAACATGTCTTGCAAACAACTGGCATGAATCTCGCGATTACACAATCAACGGTGGAATATCGGTGGATCAAATTTCAAATTTTTGTTCCGTAAACAGCAAACTAACAAACGGAACAAACAAGTTAAGAAAGAAAATTGAGGATTAAAAATGAGTAGAAAATTAAGAGAAAAATTAGAAAATGTTAAGATAGGGGGGGGGGGGCAGTCTATATAACTTCAAAAAATCGACAAAACTTGCGGCGTTTACGCTTGTCGAACTTCTTGTGGTGATTGCGGTTATAGGTTTTTTGATCGCCCTTCTGTTGCCTGCTGTTCAAGCCGCTCGCGAAGCAGCCCGTAGATTGTCTTGTACAAACCGTCTCAAACAACAAGGTCTGGCTGTCCACAACTTCCACGACGCACAGCAAGGTTTGCCTCCCTTTCATGTCGGGGCGCATTATGCGATGGCATCTCCGGGTCGATATGTGTCTCTTTCGTTTTTCGGGTTACTCTACCCTTACATTGAGCAACAGGCACTTTACGATTTAATCCAATCGGCAAGTAGCGGTTCAGGAGCAGGATTAAGAACGGCTTTTCAAGTTCAATTGAACTACGTCTGGTGGCAGACCCTGACAAAAGAACA
>JAISQS010000593.1 GCA_031274045.1 Planctomycetaceae bacterium
GAGGCTTGCCCTCGTCCCAAAGGTGCGGGAATCGCGTTGATATACCAAGTTTTTTGCCGGTAGAAATTCCAAAACATTTCACGCCCCTTCGGGGACGATGGCAAGCCTCGCCCCTACAATACACAACCGTTCAGCAAGCGATATCCTACCTTCTGTGTCAACTATTTTTGGCATTCCGTTCTAACTTTTTTGGTTTCCCAATGCACTTAGGCGGGCGGGATGCCCGCGTTCCAGTCCTTTACCGCTTCGCGGCTATAATTTTATCAACAGATTTGGCAGATTTAGCAGATTAGTTTTTATTAAAATCTGTTAAATCTGCGTAATCTGTTGACAAAACTAAAACACCATTACTCTTTTTTCAGGTTTTGGAACAAGTCTGTTATAGTGAGAGAGGCTCGTTTGCTAGTTGTCTTTCGTGTTTTGTCATTTCATAGATGTCTCGCAATAGTTGGATGTCACATGGTCTTTGAGTTACACCGCGTCGGGCAAACATTCTCGCCTGCGTCTGCACAAGCGTGTCAATTCCCGTCTCCGTAACTTGCCCAAACGAACGAGCATAATTGACAAAACTTGGTACATTAGTCGTTACAAATCCATAAACCATACTGCACGAACCAATCGTTTTGCCCGTGAAAATACTGGTGTTTATTGCCGTCTTAGCATAGTCGCCAACAAAGCAACCGACAAATTGCATACCCGTTTTAACCTTGCGACCGCTATACTCCATCGTGACCTCACCATAAGTGTTTTTCAAATCACTATTACACGTACCCGCCCCAAGATTCACCCAACTCCCCAAATAACTATGCCCCACAAATCCATGATGTTGCTTGTTCGAATACGACTCAATAATCGCCGCCTCAACCTCTCCACCAACCTTCGATGTATGACAAAGCGTAACCGCATCTTTGAGCGATGTCATCTCGTTGATCTTAGCATTCTTGCCCACATACACCGGTCCCCTGAAACACGAATACGGACCAATACTCACACCAGAATCAAAAATTATCGGACCCGCCTTCGTGTCCGTTACACAGTATTGACCCAACTGCATATCATCAGCTGTAAAAACTCCATCCGCAATCTCCTTGTAATTGCCGCTCTTAATTCTGTCTTCAAGATTGTCATTCATAATCAACGTTTGATGACGAACAATATCATGCACATATTCCAGAATCGGAATCTGTATGTCAAGTTGCGGCAAATTCATATCGGCAATAATTCCCAACAATTGCGCCACTCCAAGACGATCATGCGGCAAAAAATTCTGCTTGTCAAATATCGCACACGCTATCCCGCGCTCACCACTAACAACTCCCGTCCTACCAGCATGAACAAAATCTATCAACCGATTAAGCGTCACCACATTCGGCACCACCCGCGCATTCAAAATCAATACCGGCTCCGAACGTAACCCACACTCCGGCGACCAAAGATCAGGATAATCCAAATTGACTATGTCACGAAGATACGGTCGAGTAATCACCTCAACCGTGTTCGTAAACCGCCTCGCCAAATCGATCAAACGATAAGACCCAACATTCAAATAAAACGCCGGACGAGCAATCGTCGCCGGAAATAACTGAGGCGCAAACGAATCCTCAAAAATAAGAATATGCATAATAAAAAGCTCTTTTATAGTTTGTACCGATTTGTTAAAACGACAAATAAGAGAATCTTACGATAAATTGTTGTCACATACAACAGAAAAAAAAACCAACATTATTCAAACCAAACCACAACCAATAACCAATCTCGGATCGCTTTTGCAAAATACTTCCACTATTTATTATTCGCGTTAAGACAACAACGTAAACATATAAAAGAACCAAAAACCAATTTATCCCCGAACCGAATACCGCTTCACAATCCGTCGTTGTTATTTCTCAACATCAACAGAATTCATTGTTCGCTGCGTATATTTACTCAAAACTAAAATAATCACGTCGGCATTCTCATTCGGTTTTTCTTCAACATGCCTTTGCTTTTTTGTGTCAATCGCAATACAATGATGCAAGTTTATACCTTTTTTGCTACAAAAATCTTCAAAATCAGCTAACGTCAAAAAACGGACATCCGCAGTGTTATACCATTCTTTTGAAGTGCCGCTCTCTAATCTTGGCGCGCGACCATCATCCATCAAACGCCGCCGATGTTCGTGAAAACCCAGATTCGGAAAACTCACTATCCCACGCACCCCAACCCGCAACATCTCATCCAAAACAAACTCAACATCATGCACCGTTTGCAACGTCTTAGATAAAACAACAAAATCAAATTGATGATCCGCAAACGGACTCAATCCCTTGTTCAAATCAGCTTGAATAACATCCAACCCACGATCAATACAACGTAAAACATAACTCTCTTTGATCTCAATTCCCTGAAGCCGACTCCCGCTCCGCTGTCTCAACCTCGCAAGAAGACCGCCTTTGCCACAACCTAAATCGAGAACAGTTGCACCACGCGGAATAAGATCAAGTATCTGCTCATAATCAATCCGATCCGGCATGTCAAGTTGCGACATCCCTCCCGACAACAACTCGAAAGATACATTGTTCAAAAAAGAACGTATCATCTCACCATAAAGCTCAAACTCATCCGATAACAAAAAACCATCATGACCACACTCACTTGGAATATCGCAATAACTCACCCGCTTGTCCATCGCCAAAAGCGCATCAACAATCTCACGCGATAAAAAAGAAGGAAAAAGCCAGTCCGTCGTAAAACTAAGAATCAACCAACGACACATCGACCGCTTCAAAGAACGTTGCAACTCCAACGGCGTACCGCCAAGATCAAAATTGTCTATCGCCGTCGTAAGAACCACATAACTATTCGCATCAAACCGATCAACAAATTTGTCTCCTTGATACGCAAGATATGAACCTACTGAAAATTTTGTCTCAAATGTTGTGTCAATTTTACGAGCCTGATTGCGCGTCGAATCAAACTTCTTCATCATTGATTCACGCGATAAATACGTAATATGCCCCAACATCCTCGCAATCGCCAACCCACTCGCCGGAACAACCCCCTTATCGTGATATTGACCACAGTAATAATTCGGATCACTCTGAATCGCATTGCGCGCAACAATATCAAACGCCAACGCCTGACTCGTTAAATGCGCCGCCGTCGCAAGAGGAATAGCCGAAACCACACGATCAGGGAAACGCGTTGCCCACTCCAAAGTAACCACTCCGCCAAGAGAACCGCCAATCACCGACAGCAGCCGATTTATACCAAGATCATCAACCAAAAGACAATGCACATCAACAATATCACCAATAGTCACCTCAGGAAAATCTAATCCATACCGATTGCCTGTATCGGGATTGATCTCGTCGGGACCGGTCGTTCCGCGACAACCACCAAGACAATTAGGGCATATCACAAAATATTTGTCCGTGTCTATCGGCTTGCCCGAACCGACCATGATCTCCCACCAACCGGCATCATCATTTTGATCATGCGCTGCAACATGCGAATCGCCCGAAATTGCATGACAAATCAAAACCGCATTGTCCTTGCGAGAATTTAACTCACCATAAGTCTCATAAGCAACCCGAACCTCCGAAAGCAAACCGCCACGCTCAAGTTTGACCGGAGATCGATAAACAAACTCACGAACATACTGCAACGGCTTCGAATTACGAACGGCATCCGTACTGTCAAAAATCGTTTCCACAAATAATCAAAAACACCACTTAAAACATTATAAATTGAAAAATAACTCCACCGCAAAACCATTTGTAAGCACGCAGATGACGCAGATTTTAAAAACACCGCAGATGAAGAAATATAATGAAATCTGTCTGCGTAAATCCTGATAATTTGGTGTGTTATCTGTGTGCTAAAAAACCATAATCCCACCAAATAATCCCACCAAATCCGAAATAATCAGTAAATTTATTTCATCCGCAAATTTGAGGAACAGCAGCGCAGGTTGGTATTTTGTAGGACAAAAAACCTAATGCGAGCTTTGCAATCGTTAATGCGTTTTGCAACATGCGGCAGGCAAATATTCAACGAATAGCCGCTAGTCTAACGTTGCAAAACGCATCACAATTAAAGTAAAGAACTACACTCAAGTCTTGGCAAAAAAGTCTCGGCAAAAATATTTTTTTGCGATGGTTCGGCAACTTGCGCGATCCCAAAAAACAAGATTCGAACAAAACGAACTTTTTGTAACAATTCAACCGTTTGTGCGAGTTAGCTCTTTGCGTAGTAAGGCAGGCGAACACTCACCAAGCGGCTGTGTTGCCAACGGAAACCAAAAAGACCTAATAATACAAAGTCAACCGGCACAGTCCCCGCGCGGGACTGCCTACCCTATCTATCAAAAAAACAAAACCTATACGCGGCGTACAACAAATCTCGCTAACACAAAAACACAAAAGCCAGCTCCCCGCAAGTAAGCTGGCGAACGATAACGAAATCTCAACCGCAAGCAGCTAAAATTCCGCATACCAAGTATGCCGCATTCTCAAACTACATATTAAATGTATGAAACCAGAATGCACAAAACGGCTGAAAAATTACGAAAAAATACACCTTACAATTCTGTTAAGTTGTATTTCTTTGCCGCACTACGTCTTGTTATTTACCCTTTATTGGCAACTTTGCAACGCGGTCTTCCATGATTTTGCCCGGCTTGAATGTGACGACAAACTTCTCTTTGACAAAAACATTTTCACCGGTTTTGGGATTTCTTGCCTTGCGCGCAGCCCGCTTCTTAACTTCGAAAACTCCGAAGTTACGAAGCTCGATCCGCTTCTCTTCGACAATTGTCTCAACTATTGCGTCAAAAGTTTTTTGAACAATTTCTTTCGTCTGCAATTGCGTCAGGTCTAACTTCTCCGCAATAGAACGAACAATCTCTTTTTTGGTCATGTATCACCTCAATCTTGAACTTGAAATTTTTAATAAAATTTACCGTTGTAGTCCGAAACGGTTTCAGAACTACCAACTAACAACAAACAAAGTTTTTACCGCTTCATTAGCGGTACACATTTTTTGCAACAACTCAACAACAAATTCTTTGACTGTCCACTTTGATCAAAAACTGCCTTGTATAAAAATAAACGTCTTTCAAACAATCCAAATTAACAAGAATTGACAAACACATATTAGTCTGCAATCAATGCTATCAGATTATTTTTCGTTTCTACAAAACAGTAAGTTGTAATTCAACTTCTTTTCTCAAAGCGAACGCTCCGGTTCAAATCATTTTTATGTTTTATTGCGGCATTTGCGACACGTTCTGTGGGATTTTTAAGCTGCTTTGTACTTTAACTTTCGTTTACGTTCGCGGGCTTACCTAATGAAAGTCAGCTCTTACGTTTTATAAATGAATTTTATAATACATTGCATACGCTATGCGGTTGGCTATATCCTAACCGGAACTACATCCAACCGTCACCCCGAAATTTAAACTGTCCCCACATGTCAATCTTACTTGGGACATGAAATACACGAAAATCATGAAATCACGAAATCACGAAAATCATGAAATATGGAGTCTAACGAAATTGAAAATTAAACGGCAATGAAAATGAATTATTTTGCATTGTTCTTAACTTTCTCAGCCGGCGTTCCGACCATCCAGAACAATAAAGGAGCACAAACTCCAATCGTACTGTACGTTCCAAACGCAACTCCGGCGCACATTGCAAAAGCGAATGTATGAATACCTTGACCGCCTAACAAATACAGGATTACTGTGACGAAAAAAGTTGTGAGCGAAGTCAACACAGTTCTGGACAAGGTTTGATTTATTGCCATATTTATCATTCGGTCTGTTAGTATCGGCGATTTACCGCGATTCTCGCGGACGCGATCAAACAGAATGATAGTGTCATTTATTGAATAGGCAATGATAGTCAAAAAAGCGGCTACAACTGAAAGGCTGATTTTGAACTCGTTTACTTGGAAGATTGACAGTAGATTTGCGACCCATGCGCTCACTGCAATTAGTCCGAGTACGACGACGACATCGTGAATCAATCCGATTGCCGCAGCGAATCCGTACACCAATCCCTTAAATCTAACCCCCATATAAACCACAATTCCGATAAGACTTGCAATAATCGCCAAGCCTCCGGCAATTCGTGTGTCTGACGCGACCGCTGAACCGATAGTTGTTGATGTCGGAAAATCCGGCGAATCATCTTGTGCCTTTTTAATCGAACCAAGCACACTTTCAAGAGCATCCTGCGATGTACGCGCCTTCATCGTCCATTCCGTCAACGGCTTCGTTTGATTCTGCTTTTCAATATCTTTGGCTGTCAAAGAATACGAAAAAGTATTCGTTATTAGTTTTTCCTGAACAGCATTTTTTGACGCGCTGTCAATCGCCGATTTTAAGGACTCATAATTGATCGGCGGGTCGGATTTAATTTTTACGTCAAATTCATTTTCCCTATCACTTGTCACCTTGCTTATTGAATAATCGAACTTACAGAATTTTAAGTTATCCTTAAAAATTTCTTTGATTGTCTGTCTTACAATGTTAAGATATTCATCTGCGCTGATTTCTTTGTCTTTAATTTGCGGCACGGGTGACGTGATTATGAAATGTGTATTTGCTGTAACTGACTGAGTGCCGAAAGCAGTGCCGGATTCTTGCACAATTTGTACTGCGGAATCGCCCAATTTTTTGAGCGGATCGGGATTATTTCGGTAGTTTTCGCTCAATTGGTTGCGTACTTCGTCAATCGACAACGGTTTTTCAAGTACCATTTCCAATGACGCTCCACCGACAAAATCTATATCAAGAATAGACGAGCCGCGAACAAACGTTAGCACTATCGCCAAAACCGAAATTATTATTGAGAATGTTATTGTTGCGAAACGCGCCCCAATGAAATTGATGTTGGGTCTTCTGAAGAACTGCATCATGTTGAAGTTTTTCACGCGGCTTTGAGCTTCGAGAATCTCCATGATTACTTTTGCACAATAAATTGCGGTAAACATGCTCAAAATAATTCCGATTATAAGCGTGATTGCAAAACCCTTGACCTGTTCCGTTCCGATTGTGTACAAAATACAACCGACAAGAATTGACGTAATATTTGAGTCAAGAATAGCGGAGAGTGCTTTGCTATAAGCGTTTCTTATTGCAAGTTTCATTGACACGCCGCCGGTCAGCTCTTCGCGTAACCGTTCGTAAATAAGAATGTTCGCATCAACCGCCATCCCAATCGTCAAAACCACACCCGCAAGTCCGGGCAAAGTAAACGGTGATTTTAGCGTTATCATTATTGTTACGAGAAGGGCAAGATTCGTTACAACGCAAAAACACGCGATAAATCCAGCCAACCGATAATAAACCAACATGAACAAAAGTACCGCAATCGCCGAACCTGTCAACGCTATTTGACCTTTGCGAATAGTATCTTCTCCAAGTGTCGCACCGATTATTAGTTTGCTTATTGGTTCTTTACTCAACTCTGCCGGTAAAGCACCTGCGTTGAGTATTCGGATTAAATCTTCGATATCTTGGTCGAGTTTTTGCAGGGCATCTTTTCCTGTACGTTGTCCGAATGTGATGATTCCGCGTGAGGAGATTTCGGCATCTAATGTTGGTGCGGTGTAGAGTTGTTCGTTGAGGATGATTCCGAGAAGTCTTTTGCGGCTGGATTGAGCGGAATCCGGTTTATTGTTGAATGTCAATCGACCGAATTTAACTGCGCCTACATCGTTCAAATTGAATGTTACACCGGGTTTGAGTCCGCTTTCGCCGCGTCCGACATAACTCAAATATTTGCCCGTAACGTCCTCACCGTCATTGCAAAGTACCAACACCTCAAGCCGCTCGTTTCGTACACGGGTTAGGATTTCGGGGTTATTTCTGAATTGTGGTTCTTCATCGGGATATACCGGAAACCATTGTGCCAGAAGCTCGCCTTGTGTGCCGCGAATTTCTCCGACTTGGCTTTCAAGTGTCTGCTCGGCACTCGATATTATGCTGGCATCTTGTGCATACGCCCGCGAAGCAAGAATACGAAAGACCAATGCACCGGATTCACTTATTACTTTTTGTATTCGTTGTACTTCTGTATCTTCGGCGCGTGGTATTATGACTTGTATTTGGGACTGACCTAGTTGTTTGATTGATATTTCGCGTTGTCCGCCTGGGTTGATGCGTGTTGAGATGGCGGTGATCAATTGATTCATTGTTTCGGCTGTGATGTTGCCGTCTTGACCGCGTTTTTGTTCGTTTGATGCTGTCTTTGGAATATCATAAACAAGTACGACTCCGCCGCTTAAATCGATTCCCAACGTTATCCGCTCCCAACTCAACGCCGCCGCCACAAGTCCGCCGACAAACGCTAACACCGTTACGGACACTTTGAACGAGTATTCATTGGGCAACCTCGATGACTTCACTACGAATTTGCCGATGGAAAAACAGACGAAAACAATTAACGCGAAAATTGCCCAATTGATTGCATTTGTACGAAATGCCCGCCACCATTCGATTCGCTCGCGTTCTTGTTCTTGCTTTAACTTCTCTTCATCTGATATTTCTGAACTGTCGGCATTACCGATGGTAGCGGCAGGTGCGTTGAAAGGATCGGGGTTCGCGCTGCTGTCTTTTGGCGGCACGTTTGCACCGGCATCGGGAAAGAGAGGAAGAATATTCGGTGTTGCAAGTTCTTTATTCGTTACGGGGGTTGCGGTACCGGGAGAGCCGGTTGCGTCAGGCGTGTCGGCTGTTGCGGGAGTGCTGACAACCGGTGTAGTCTCCGTTTGCTTGTTCGGTTGTTTTGCCGGTTCGGGATTCGCCGTTGTGGTATTGTCGGTATTGGCTTTCGTGTCGTTTGCGGCGGGTTCGGATTTTTTGTCTGCGTCAATATCTTGTACGGCATTGACTTCTGTCGGAGTAGGATCAGAACTCGGTGCGGTTACGGCGGCGTTCTCATGGTTGGTAATATTGTCCTGAACAAGAGTTGTCGTATTTGACCGCAAGCTCTGCACAAGAAGTAAACCGACTACAATTGCAATAATGGTGAAATTGATAATTCGTGGCATCGTTAATTTTAAGTAATGGTTTGGTTGATTGGTTAATTGTTTAGTTAAAGTTTGATTTTTTTATGTTCATTTTTATAAGTTCGACCGCGTGTTATACTGAATTTGTGGATGCTATAAATTCGCTCTAATGTTGCAGGAAACTTGACAATCTACATAGTCAAATCGGCGAACTGAATTTGAATCGTTCTTGTATATTTTAGTTGACACGTTAGCCGCAAGGAGTTAGATATCTCTCAAATTCATTCAAAGAATCACACAACGCAGCCTGTACAACAAGAGACTCAAGCACAACAGGATCGTTATATTGTTCTAACGACTTAAAAATTGAGGAATCCACTTGATTAAACCGCTTCAATAAAATTGATCTCACTGATGAGATTTTGCCCTGCACTTCTCCTCTAGCTTCTCCTCTAGTTTTTCCTCTAGCCCAGCCCTTAGCCCAGCCTCTAGCCCAACCTCTGGCTTCGCCTTCGTTCAATAGTCTTTGCATTGTGGAAATCGTTTTATTTTTCATTGCAAATTTATTGTTGCCGTTCGCGATTCACGTTCGGTCTAATCCCTGTGCGCCAACATCTGCTCAAATTCATTCAAAGAATCACACAACGCAGCCTGCACAACAAGAGACTCAAGCGCAACCGGATCGTTATATTGTTCTAATGACTTAAAAATTGAGGAATCCACTTGATTAAACCGCTTCAATAAAATTGATTTCACCGACGCGATTTTGCCTTCAATTGCGCCTAGTTCTCTGCCTCTAGCTTCGCCTCTGGCTTCGCCTCTGGCTTCGCCTAGTGCTTCGCCTAAGACTCTGCCTCTCGCTTCGCCTAAGACTCTGCCTCTAGCTTCGCCTTCGTTTAATAGTCTTTGCATTGTGGAAGTTGCCATTCTATTTGCCTCCTGTTCGGTTAAAATTTTTGCGTATGCTTTGGACAATATCTGTTCATCGATATTACCATCTACTGCCAAAGCATACGTAACTATCGTATCAAACCATGTCTTTACTCGCGGGTCGGATCTGATTGTGGTGAAGCGTCCGGCTATACGCTCAAGACTCTCCGCCAAATCATTCGCCGATGACGATTGCAACGTATCGAACAACACTTGAAGTGCCGGATGACCTCGAAGCTGATCTCGCGGAATCTTTGCTAAATCAATTACAACAACCGGATAATCCAAAAGCCGACGGCGAAAACCACGCGGAACATATATCAAATCTTTCATAGAGCGGAATTTATGCCACGCTCTTTTGCCGTGATAAAGTACCAACAATACCGGCAAAGGATACTTACGCTTCGTCCGCAATCCTCGTTTTTTACTCCTGCAAGCACGAACCGCACCAACCTTACCATCATCGCAAATTCCGTCATTTTCGTCTTTCGGAAATTGGCTTACCGTATTGGTCGAATTTGACAATTCGTTTGCGTTGGAATCACTCGTTGTATCAAATCCAATTTGTCCTTTTGTGTTATCTGAATTTTCTTTGTTGTCGGTATTTTTATGTTTTTTGTCTGTGCGTTCATAAAATCCTATTATGCTTTTCAATCCGCGAAAAGCCATTTTATCGTCAATAGTAGATTGATGCTCGAAAAATATTAAGGCTCGCCGACCGTTATTTTTGCGGCTATTTCTCAATGTTGCGGAAAACCGCAAATCGCCTATGGTCTCTTTTAGTTTGCCGTCAATATTCACAGGTGTTTCCAGCCTGATTGATGTTAGATCAATGTAACGAGCAACTCCGCCGCCACCGTACTCCTCAAGCATATTCGAAACCAACCAAGCCTCATCAAGAAAATTCCTGACAAGATGATCATGCGGATGTGCAAGTGCAAAACTAATACTTGTCATAACGGCATCTTGGTTGATCGGCTACTCTAAACATCTAACTCAACCGAAATTTTGTCAACTATGTCAAAACTGATATAGGCGGTAAATTTTGTCGTAAATAATAACACGATTTCGCTGAACTATTGCAAACCAATACCATACAACCCGACGATCCAGAATTCAATTTAGCCTCAGTTATGTTTCGTTTTGGGTTGTGACTAATTTTTTTTGTTTTTATCGTATTTTGAGTGAATTGCTTGGATTGCAAATTTGACTTTTGTCCCGTTCGAGTCGTCCAATTTGAGTACAACTTCGCCTTTATCTTTGTCAATTGAGTATATTGTGCCGATAATTCCGCCGACGGTACAGACTTCATCGTGTTGTTTCAAGGAATCGATCATTCTTTTGGCTTCGGTTTCTTGACGTTGTTGGGGGCGGATCATGAAGAACCAGAAAAACACTGCGATTGCACCGCAGATGATGATGAGCTGAATGTAGTTTGGTACATCTTGCGGTTTGTTTTCCTGTACTGCCTGCGCGAATAAAATATTAAGATCAGCAAATCCTGTAATCATCGTCGATCAAATTACCTTTCTTTTTGATTTTCGTTTTATATCAAATTTTTCTCACGGCTGCGAGCGTCGTGTTGAAATTAAAATTGGCAACAAAACTGCCGTAAGTTTTTTATACTTTTACGAGCCGGACACGGTGTCCGGCTTCGTTGTTGTTGGGAGTTGAATCGTTGTTGAATCGTTATTGTTGTGTTTTTGAATTGGGTGGTAATTCGTTACGCTGCGGTCAACATTGCAACCCGAAAATTAAACTCACAAATCACATCCACAACGCGAATAGAACAAAATATAACCGACACTTACATTTTGACAACCAGTACCCCGCCGCTTGCTCACTCCCACAAAAAACCGAATACCAACAACAACCGACAACAAACCCAAACACGTTCTGCAACTTTTACCAACATCACCGGCATCGTTCAAAAAGTCGCTCGGATGTACCAATTCCAACCTCGCAATAACATTCATCAATAAAAACTCGACTCTTCACGCCGCTGTTGAACTCGTGTAATTTCACGATGCGGACAAAGGCGATTGTTGCTTAATCGGTTTCGATGTCTATAACAAAAATTATCTAAAAAAAGGTTGATTTTGTTAAGTGATCATTCGTGCAGATTTGTTCTCCATCACCGTAAATTTTTGACAAATGGTAACGGTGCTGCTGATAACTACAAGGGGGGGGACACTAGAAAATGAGCGTGAAAACGTTGAAATATTTTCTCAAGTATCATGCTTTTTGTTTTATGTGTATTGGTTTTTGTCCCTCTGTGGGAGTAATTGCTTTTGTAAATTTTTTTGTTATAAATGCAAACCAACATCGCGTAGCGGTTGCCAAAATAGAACAACAACTACCGAAAATCACACCGCCAAATCAACTCCGAAACAACAAAATTACAGCCTTCGCGAGAACAATATTGGCAATGTTCATTGTTCCTCATTCGTTGTAATATCGTTAGAAAAAAAATCAAACTTGTGACATATCGGACTTGGTGTAACTTGGAATGTTTTGGAATATTGATGTCCCAAATCAACGTGACATCGTCACAATTTTCGCTATTGTTTTATTGAAAACCGGAACTAATAACAGAACACGTAATACCCAAAACCAGAAGATGAAATTTAATCTGTTTGACAAAATGAATCAGGAATTTTTGATTCGTCTTGCTCGTTTTTTGAGTGGGGCGACGGTTCTTTGGCATGAGTCGCAACCGGATACTTGTCAACGGATTTATTTTGCCAATCACACAAGTCATCTCGATGCCGTAGTGATATGGGCGGCGTTACCCGGATATGTTAGGAAGTTGACGCGAATGGTGGCGGCGAAAGATTATTGGGGTGCGGGGACGATAAGAAAATACATCGCGACAAAACTCTTCAACGCAATATTGATCGACAGAGAGAACATGAACATCAAAAATACTCCTGTAAAAGTTATGATTGACGAAATCGAAGATAAGTACTCAATGATTCTCTTTCCCGAAGGTGGTCGTTCTGAAACCGGCACGCTTGGTGCTTTTAAGAGCGGGATATATCATATCTGTAGAAAGCGACCTGATATTGAGCTGATTCCGGTCTACTTGAACAACATGAATGGAATTTTGCCAAGAGGAAAAACTTTACCGGTACCGATGCTGTCGAGAATTGTTTTTGGTCAACCAATGTGGCTGGAAATGAATGAGTCAAAAAACAATTTTCTGGAACGGGCAAGAAACGCCATACTGAAATTAAAAGCGTTGGAAGAACACTACGAGGAAGATGACAACGGAGAAATTGATAACGATAACGACGACGAGCAAAATGAACCATACGAATTGATCAAAATTCAGGACAACTCAAAATCATCCATACACAACTTCATCATACACAAACAACACGAACCAAGTTAAATAATCAGGAGTTTAAGAGTCGTAATTTTGAACCTAAAAAAATTGTAATATATCAGCGAAATATCCGCTCTTATCAACTTTATTTATTACCTTAATTTTCCCAACACAACAACCTTAGTAGCCCGTGAATTCCCCACAAACATAACCTTATTACCTTATTATT
>JAISQS010000626.1 GCA_031274045.1 Planctomycetaceae bacterium
TACTACAATTGCAGTTTTCCAGAAAAAATATTTCGCTGATATATTACGTTTTTATCAAAAATCTCCATAGCCCAATTCTAACACTTTTGTTGCCAGTTAATTTCCGGCGAAAGCCTAACACCAAAAACGCAAACAAATTCACGACACATAAAAGATACACTAATCAATATTGTACACCACGTTAAGTTTGGAACAAGCCTAATATCGGAAGATGAAAAAAAATACAACACCGAGTTGGCACGGAAAAGAGTAATTATTGAGAACATAAATGCAAAAATTAAAGTGTTCAAAATAATGACACACCCATACAGAAACAGAAGAAAAATACGTCACAAACGAACAAAACTTGTATGCGCAATACTAAACGCTAAATGACATTAAACAATAAAAAAGTTATAGAACAAGTCTAATATAAAAATAAGGGTTTTGAGGAATTAATTTTTCAAAACGGAATAATATAACGAAATTTTTCTCAAAAAAATTAAAATTAAAATAGACAGTTACATCTTACTGTATTCACGTTACATTCACAACACTCAATCGGTCAATTTCCTTGCGGACTGGTATTTCCATTGCACTTTTAACTTGCGGCAATGTGATTTGTAGCGACGATTCAAGTTGTTGCAACAGGTCTTTCTTCATTTTGTCACGGCAACTAGCAATTTTGGCATCCGTTAAAATCGGGTACAACAGAAGCGCCGGAATATGATAACTTTTTGCCATTTCTGTCGCCTTTTTTCTACCGTACAAAAAAATGAGCGCGCCAACTGCCACACCTATAATGGCTCCAATTAAAAGTCCCAACGGTCCGGTCATAATAATTGCCGTTCCTCCACCGCCGCAAATATTCGCGATAATTATCGCAATGATTCCAGTAACGATTGTGTTAATCACCGCAACAATATTATTCGCAATACCAGCATCAACTGTTTCCATTTTAACTGAACCAGTTGTCGGATCAAATGCGGCAAAATTTCCCAAACGTAAATTGTGTTGTTTAAGCCAATCACGTGTATGGTTGAGAAAAAGAGTGAAGAGTGATTTGATTTCGTTTGTTATTTCGTTTTTGGCAATCGTGTTTATTCGGTTTTCAAACGAACTGCTTTCGTGTGCAATATCTTTTTCGAGTTGATTGACCGTGCCGCCTTTTTCGCGAAACTGATGTAGTACCGGTTTTATTTTTGCATCGAAGAGTTCGGTCATAATTTGATCAACAATTCGTTCATTAGCTTTATTGAGTTCCGTTTTCATCTCCGCAATCTCTTTGTCGATAAATGCGGGCATCTCATTTTGTAATTGTTCCTTTTTCTGTTCGTATATTTTTCGCAACGCCGGCAATACTGCGAGACCGTTCGCGATGGCGGCGTAGGGTTTGGGACTCGAAAAAATACGTTTATCCTGCCAGATTTCTTTACAAAAATCACTCACAAATTTCCATTGGCAACTTCCGCCCGCAAGTGTTATCACATGAATATCAGAAAGTGCAATATGGGCTTTATCAAGCCCCGATTTCAATGAATCTTCAAACCACTTCAACAAATCCGTACTGCCATTAGTCAGTCTTTCTGGTAACGGACAACCGGATTCGTCTTGAAAACGTTTGAACGATTCCGTTGGGCGATAATTTTTCGCGCGGCTGATAAACTCGTCCCACGTGAGACCTTCCATCTTGCCGTATTGACGAAACGAATATGAAAACGGTTTATTCACATTTAAAACGTATTGAGAAAATTTTTCTTTACACTCTCTGCAATAATGCGTGCGAACAATAAAATCGTCTCCGTTGCGGCGTAGTTCATCTTCTTTCCCTTGATTTTGTTCGCAATACCACCTGTAAAAAAGGTCGTCGAATATCCGTCCGCCAAGATGCATATCTCCCCACGAATGTTTCACCTCACCGTCTTTCAAAAAAGCATAATCACAAGTACCGCCGCCAAAATCAATAACCAACAAACCGTCAATAATATCGGCAATAGGAAATTCGTTAGCACTAATCGCGTCGAGCATTGCACCAAACGGTTCTTCAATTGTTTCGACATCGCCATAACCTGCATCTTTGGCAATTTCTTCCAACGTGCTTCGATATGACGCAGGTGATTCACTCGGAACTCCGATTATCACGCGGTTATCTTTTGGGAAAAAGTTGAGATTTTTCTTTGCCGCGTCACGTATCAATGCGGAGAAAAAATCTTTGGCGTTTCGTCTTGCTTCCAGACTTTGCAAGATATCCGGTTTGAAGTGTGAACGGAATTGATAAGCGTATTTTTTACGGTCTTCTTCGCTTGCGTCACCGATTGTTTCGACCGCCAACGTTCCGACGTATGGAGAAATATCACCGGATTCGTTGGAGTAGAGCAACACCGTTTCAATCCCAACGCTATCGTTGCCGTAAATCTGAATTTCAGTTGGGACATTGATGTTATTCGGACAACGCGTAATGTAAGTATTGGAAGTGCCAAAATCAATGGCGATAACGTGTCTGTCGTTTTGTTGACCGGACATAAATTTTATTGCAGGTAAATAATGAAAAATATTGTAAGCGTTCACGGATATAACAACACGTGAAGTGTTATCTATTTCTTTTTCCGAACTAATCCGCGTTCGATGACTTTCCCATCTTTGATGATCGGCGTTTCGATAATTTCAAACGGATCGCCTTTACGCAAAGTACCAAACGTGTTATATAGTTCTGTTTGCTCTGGTGTTTCGTTCCAGATCAAATCTTCGGATTCTGAAATTACAGTTCGCGTTTCGATTTTGTAACCGGCACTCTCCAATGTTTGAACTAATTCTTTAACAAAAATCTGTAGGTTATTTGTATCGTTGTGTTCGAACGTTTCTTGTAATTTTGTTACAGAGGCGACAACTTCAATGAGTGTTTTTTCGTTTTTCTCGTTATTTGTTTTGTTTTGGGTTTGTTCTTCTTTCTGTTTACTTAAAACTGCCAATACACTTGTAATTGCGTAGAGCCATTCGCCGACAACGGATTCAACCTCTCTACGGTAATGTTCCTTATCACAAAATTTTGTACGCCGCGAAAGGAGAACAAGACCTGCAAGTAAACCGCAGATAACCAATCGCTTAAAGTATGAAGATAATTTTGGTTTGAACGGTAACATCTTTAATAAAGTGCCGTTAAAAAACCATTGCATTACCGTATCAATACTTGCTGTGACACCAAGTCCTAACAGAATCCATTTATGTAATTTTTCGTGTGTCGAAAGAAACTGAATAATTCCGACACAAAGAACAGAGCCGATAGCAGAACCGATAACCGGTACAAAAATAGCATCTGTTGAATCCTTAAAATACGACAACGACGATAATATTGAGAGAATGAAAAAACCGGTGAACATTCCGAAAATCGCCCCGATTGCAACAGCGGCACACAACGCACTTGTTCGTACTTCCGACCGGACAAGTGTCGGATTACAAACAA
>JAISQS010000647.1 GCA_031274045.1 Planctomycetaceae bacterium
TGGTTATTAAGGGAGGGGGAAACTGGTTACCGGTTACGAATTGGCAAAGACTCATTGCCGGTAACAATATCATTTTGATTGCGATAGTGAAGGGAATTTTCAAGTGTAAAAAGTATATATTACCAAAAATTTTATAATAGACTAATAAACTACACCGGAATGACCTTCACAAAAACAATCAGCAATCCTCACACAGTTACTAAAACATAAACAGAACAATCGAAATTGCAATCACCACGCAATTGTAAAATTGACGCATGACGGCTTATTGAATATTTGTCATTGCTTTTTCCAGTCTGTTTTTTCTTTGTTCGTTTCCTAAATCGGGGTATAAAATTTTCAGTCTGTTATAAGATTTTTTTGCTTCGTTATTATTTTTTTGTTTGATGAGAATTGTGATGATTTGTTCGCGTGCGTGCCACCAGATTTCTGATTGTTCTTTTGTCATGGTTGCGATTAGTCCCCATGTGCGAACAGATTCTGTCAAAGATTCCGTATCATTTCTTCGTGATAAAATTTCCGCTTTGAGTTTTTGTAACAATAAATTCCTTTGATCTTGCTTCAATAAATTCTCCAATAACCTCATCGCATCCTCGCTTTTTCCCGTTTCCGCCAAAATCTCAATCTCCATTCTTTGCAGCGTTGCGATTTCATCAATAGTCAATTTCGCTTTTTGATCTTTTGTTATTTGTCTGAAAATTTCTGTGCTTTTTTGGTGTTCATTTTGTGAGTTGTATGCGGCAATTAGCATCATGTTTAATTGCGTTTTTGCAATAGGAGTGATTGTTTTGCATTTTTTGATAGTGTTATTCAAAATGATTTCTGCGTTTTTTAATGCGTCGATTTTTTTGTCGGTTGAGTAGCATGTGATTGGCGTATTGTTTTTATAAAGCAGCCGCTCCGCAATCATAATCGCAACCGCCGCGTCCGCATCCGTCCAATCCGACTCGTTCTCGTTCAACCTCTTCCTAAACCAATCAATCTCGCGCGCTATACTCGACTCGTTAATTACATCAACGTTTATATCAGCGTTATTTTTTGCATCGTTAATTTTCTTAAAACGAATTTTTTTGAGACAACTATCAGCAAGCTTGATCGCATCTACGGCAACATTTGACTTGTTCGGAATTTTGTCAATCCAATCAAGAGCTTCCTCAAATTGACTCTCCAACGCGAGCAAATTTGCCCCCCGCAATCTAATCGCAGCACAATCCGATTCGTCCGACCAGAGCGATACATACTCGCCCAACATCTCAATATAAGCCTCGAACCCCAAATGCTTTGCCCTAAACAGTATCGTTGCCTCATCAATACTTCGCCTGTAAAAATCAACCGCAGATGGATTTTTTCTGAACCGACGCGCGGTATTTTGCAATGAAACAACTAACCGGATTCGATATTGCGTGATCTCTTGCGTGTCCGCGCCGAGTTTCTCCAACTGCTCCATTTGTTCGTAAAGTATGCTTGCCGAATACTGCGAGTTCTTGACCGCCGAATCCAATTCGCCCGACAAATACCCGATACGACCGGCAAGCTCATACAAATATATCGCATACTCAAATTGTTTGCGTTCGTATTTATCGTGCGCCAACTCACTCAAAATTGTTTCTTTGATTTTGGCGATCCGATTGTTGTTGGTTTTGTTGTGACTGTTATTTTTTGCGGTGTTGTTTGATGCCAGAATTGTGAGCGCGTGATTATTCCGGCACGGCGTGTACAGATCAATTTGTCTGACTAGTTTCAACAGATCATTTATACACATCAACTCGGTCGTCGAATCATTGATCTTTATGCGCTCTGTCAAAAAAACTCCCCATTCAAGTTTCGCTAAAAAGTAATCAGGAAAAACTGCAGGAATTGTTGTTTTGCAATTTAGCAATTCGTCAATATTAAATTTTTTTGTTGCCTGCGTAGTTGTATTTTTGTCCGCGTCCGCGTTATCCGCGTTCGGTATTTTATTAGCGTTTACAATTGCAGTTGCAATTGAATACCGAATCCGCTCCGCCGCAACATGCAACCTAACATCTTCCGGCAAATCCACATTCGTCAAATCAAAATCCGTACTACTCAATACGCCGTGCGCCTTGTCAAATTCATTTAATAAACGATAACACGCCGCAAGCTCAAGTTTCAAATGAAACAACACAAAATAATTTTGACCTGTTTTTTTCGCGTTTTTTGACTCGCTGTTTTTTATCCAGCCGTCAAGCGTTTTGGTAATCTCATTCAATTTGTCATAACGTTTTTCATCTTGCGGCAACATCAGCGCGGCAGCACGTTCCGCAAGATGCCGATACAAATTGACTCGGTTTTTAAGTAAATTAAATTGTTCAGTGTGTGTGATATTTTTTTGCGCAACGATATTAGTATCGATTTTTTTGAGGAGTGTGATTGTGTTTTGCAGGATTTGTTTTGCTTCCGACTCTAATTTATTTTGATCGTTGTCTTGTGCTGTTGCGGATTCGAGTTGGAGAAGATTTCCGTAGTGATACGCTGCGATTGCAAATTGCAATTGTAGTTGTTCGGTTGCCAGAATGCTGTCGGGATCTGTTTGTACGTTTTTTGAGCTGTCGGGAAATTTCGTTTCAAATTTAGTCAATTGTTCAAGAAGATTCCGCCGCAAAAACGGCGTGGACGAAAGAATTTGCAAAGAGCGCGAGTGGACAATTGCCGCTGTCAATAAAAGTTTATGATTGCGAGTCAAATCGTGTTTATTTGATTCCGTTTCATAAAAAAATTCCGCCGACTCAAAAAGCCCGCGCTCAGATAAACTATTCAACAGGTTTAATTGCGAATGAATATCGTACGATATTTCACAAAACGCAAACATCGGTAAAAGCACAAGAGAAAAAATAATAAACGAAATTGTTTTCATCAGTCAGTCCGGTCTGTTTGTGGTATATTTTATTCCTCACATTTAACGTTGCGCAATTTTTGTGCGGCTTGTTCGGGTGGTATTGGGTTGATGTGTAGACCTGTTCCCCATTCGAATCCGGCGGCTCTTGCCAAACTTGGGAGAATTGACAGATGCCAATGGAAAAGATTTTCCGCGAACGGGTGAGAGTACGGCTCGATGTGCAGTACGAAATTGTACGCCAATCTGTCTTTGATCCAGTACACTGTTTTTTCCAATCTGTAAATTGTTCTTTGCACAAGCGACGCAAATTCCGTCAACTTTTTATCTTGCAAAAATGATTCTAACATTGATTCATGCTCTTTCGGGTAGATTTCAACTTCCGATGCGAATCTGCTTGCGAAGGGGCAAAGAGCCGTGAATGATTCTGTTGATTCGATTATGCGTGTTGTGTCTTCGAGATCGTTTTTGATCTGTTCGCACCAGAAGCAAGTTCCGTGTTGATTGCGAAAAAGTTCTGCCTGACGCAGGACGGTCAATGTTGAAGTCGGCAAAAAAGGGATGGCGATCAATTGACTGTGTGAATGTGGAATTGAGGCACCGGCAGCGACACCGACGTTTTTGAAAATTTGGACGTAAGCCCATCGGCGTTCTTTGCGCAACGATAATATTCGATTCAAATACATGCGAAACATGTTGACGGTTTCTTGCAATGTCATCTCCGAAACGCTGATAACATGACGAGGCGTGTCGATCAAAACTTCATGTTCGCCGAACGCCGGAACTGATTGGAATTTAATATCATGCGGCGAGGCGAATTGTTCGGGATTGAATTGATTTTGGAAGTCTTGCAATGTTGTAAAGTCGTGGTTATCGCAGACGGCGGGAAATTTATTCGGGATGACTCTGACTTGCCAGCCGGTAGTATCCGGCGAAGTACCGGGTTGACGAATAGCCTCAATCTCACCGGGCGTGCGCCGTTCGTTCCCTT
Source organism: Planctomycetaceae bacterium (assembly GCA_031274045.1). Lineage (GTDB taxonomy): Bacteria > Planctomycetota > Planctomycetia > Pirellulales > Thermoguttaceae > WRKP01. The sequence goes on from JAISQS010000647.1 coordinate 3,846, forward strand.
CGCAAAAAGGACAAGCCGATCTTATCGCATCGGTATCTTTCTGCTCGGTTTCTATGTCAAAATGATGCGGTCGCGCACCACGCTCAGCGGCTACAATAACCGTTTGACCTGTTAATGGATGTTGACGATATTCAGGCACAATAGTTTTAAAATAATAATTCTACTACTCAACGTAATTATGAATTTTGTTGATATAAAAGCGGATCACAAAAGCCGCGAACACAAATTGTATACTTTGTAATATATACTTTTTATACTTGAAAATTCCTGATTATTTCGTTTTTTGTGGGTCATTTACATCGTGCCTTTTATCAAGCACTGTATCAATGCAATGTATCAACGCCCTGAAAGGGCAAAATATCATAGCGTAGGGCAACGC
>JAISQS010000651.1 GCA_031274045.1 Planctomycetaceae bacterium
ACACCTACGCATCTAATCACCTAATAGGACAAACTATCGGACTCATTATACTCCACAAATCAGTAAACAAATTCAAAAACAGATGCAACGAAAACAAAAAATTATAAAACATTCTTTGCCAATCGGTTTATTCGCTACAATCGGTAATAAATTTTTTTTGAGTGTTCATCCCCATCGTTATACCACATAAATTCGCCGCGAAGCGGCGAAGGACTGGAACGCGGGCGTCCCGCCCGCCTCTGTGTGTAATAGAACCGAACAAGTTTGAACTGAACGCCAAGACGGGTTGGAGAACATTTGCCAATAATTTTTTGGTGTGCCGTTCAGACTTTTTTGGTGCAATGGCACACAGAGGCGGGCGGGACGCCCGCGTTCCAGTCCGCGCCGCTTCGCGGCAATTGTCGGCTACGCCGACAGGGTGACGGTTTGGAATATCAACACGATTCACGCACCATTTCATCGGAGGCAAGCCCCTGTCGCTAACATTATGCGAATGCATTTATGACTTGTGTGGTATAACGAGGTTTGTCCCCCCCTTGCAGGAAATTTAGTAAGTGGTCAAATGTCGGAAATTTGATTTTCCACAGCATTGCATCCAGTCATTCACAAGCAACAGCAACCTCATCAATGACATTGCAATCGAACTACACCGCAATACATAACGGTCAACCGGAATTAGAAAATTCGTCAACCTCATTTGCACGATTAATTGATGAATTAGAAAATGAAGAGAGTTTAGATTGGCTGAGAACGCTGTTTTTTCCATTTTCAAATTGATATTGGTATTTTCTAAAAATCATTTTGAAACTACAAAGTCGCGTCAGCAAGAACTGACATAAATTTCAAGGCGGTTTGCGTGTTTGCGTCTTAATCGGATGTAATGCGTAAAACGCCTTTTTTGTCGGCTAAATCGGTGCTATTCACCAAGAAATCTCATTGGGTTATCGTCTACCTTCGATGTGATTCGGAGATCGTTGTTACGTGACCGGAATAGATTTTACTTTACTGTTCAATTATTGATCAATTTATGAAAAGATTATTTTGTTGTCTGTTTATTTTGGTTTGTGTTTTTGTGTTTGGTTGTGGTGGTGTGAAGTTGGTTGGGTTGGTTTCGGTTCGGGGGACTGTGACTTACAACGGGCAACCACTGGAAGGCGCGATAGTCGGATTCTCCCCAAAAAATTTTAAGAGCGGAGATCGTGTTGCCAGCGGCACGACAAATTCGCAAGGCAAATTTGAGCTGCGAACTATTGGCGAGTTGGGAGCTTTGCCAAATGATTATTTAGTAACCGTGTCAAAAAAAATTATCGACAAAGAAAACCAACCCACCCCAAATAACACAAATCAGCCGCCGCCATCACAACGACAAATAAAATTTAAGTCGTTGATTCCTGCCCGTTACGACAACGTGAAAACATCCGGTTTGAATTTCGTTGTCGGCAAAGAAGGTCTCACCGATGTTAAAATTGAGTTGTCGGATTGAGTTGTTTCAGCGGAGCGAATAGCAAGGCGTTTTTCGGAATGGTAATACATCAGCGGAATTTGGCAACTTTTGGCACACAGACGACGCAGATTATTAGGATTTGCGCAGATTTTTTATGAATGCCTGTTCTTCTTTGATCTGCGAATATCTTTAAAATTTGCGTTGTCTGCGTGCTAAAAAAGGTAAGGTAGATATACCTTTTGTACTTGAAAATCCCCTTTTACAATCGCAATCAATATGGTTTTGTTACCGATTTGTGTTACGGATATTGAGTCTTAACCGACCCGCAACTGGTTACCAATTTCCCCTCCCTTAATAACTATGAAGTCACCCCACAACGCGCCCTTATCCCTTATTTTTGTGTTGTGGTGAAGTTTAAATTTCGAATCGTCAAATGTGCAAAACATACAGTTATACCGGATTCAATTTGCATTAAATTTGAATGCACACATTACCCGTGACAAATAAGGGGATAAGGGCGCGTACTTGGGAGCTTCGTTGTTATTAAGGGCGGGGAAGTTGGTTGCACGTCACTGATTGGTATGGTGTAAGTTGATTGGGGATCAATATCGGTTATCGACTGCAATTGTCAACGAGAATTTTCAAGTATAAAAAGCATATCAGCGGAATGTGTACCGGCGGGTGGTTGACTTTGGTTGTGTTATCTCGTAGTATATCCGCCTCGTTTTTTTGGGTGCTGTTTGTTTTTTGCTGGTAAGTTCGCGAATGTACAGCGGGCAATTTAGAAACAAACATAAACGTGAAATGTCGGCGGCAACTTAAATTTTGGACAATGAAATTATTGAGTAGTAGTTCAGGTTGTTGCCGGTTTAAATTATCAATCAAACAAAATCAAACAAAAATAAATCTATGCCAAATTCGATAGTACTTGTCAAGCAAGTTCCCGATACTTCCAATGTAACATCTGACGCGATGCGTGAGGATGGTACTGTTAATCGTGGGGTTTTGCCGACGATTTTTAATCCTGAGGATTTGCATGCGCTTGAGGCGGCGTTGGAGTTGAAGGGGCGTTATGGCGGTACGGTTACGGTGGTTTCAATGGGTCCTCCCAAAGCTGCGGATGTTCTGCGTGATACGCTTTATCGCGGTGCGGACAGGGCGATATTGATTACGGATCGGCGGGCTGCGGCAAGCGATACGCTCGCAACAAGCTACATTCTTTCACAAGCAGTCCGTACTATCGGGAACTACGATTTTGTGTTCGCGGGTCGGCAAGCAATCGACGGCGACACCGCTCAAACAGGTCCGCAATGCGCCGAGAAACTCGGTATCCCGCAAGTCACTTATTTACTTGAGATAATTGAGGCGGCAGAAGTTGACGGAGAACAATTCGCAACCGTGAAGCGGGATGTTGGCAATGGTTGGGAAATTCTGCGGGTCAAGTTGCCGGCTCTTTTTACTGTTATTGAGACGGCGAATACTCCGCGATATTGGAGTGTAAAAAATATGATGCGGCACAAAAACGATCGGACGGCAGCGGAAATTCCGGCGGAACAAGTTGAGGCGTATAAAAAGGCGGGGCGGTTGATTGAGCAATGGAGTCTTGACGACATCAATGCCGACTTGAACCGGTGCGGAAATATCGGTTCACCCACAAAAGTTTTCCGCGTACAATCAGTCGTTTTGACAAAAGAAGGTTACACCGACGTACCGCCAACTCAAGAAGGTATCTCAAATCTTATCCGCGAAATCGTGTCAATAAAAACCATATAAAGCCACAGCCATCTCCGCACATCAAGAAACCAAAAAAATAAAACAAGAAACCAAAAAAGTAAAACGGATACGCCAAAAATGCCGACGATAACCGATAATAAAACGGTTTACGCCCCAATATTTTTTTAGGCAAAAAATAAAGCCGGAGCTTCGAATTGACCGATTCGCAATCAGATGATCTGGTCGGGTATATTTTACACTTGTAAGTTTTGCGTCTGGCTCTGCTTGTTTGGTACTCTTACTGTCGTGCGTATTGTCGAGAGAACAAATTACCATGAGGTAGGCATCCATTTTTTTGTACGAAATAAACATCGCAAAAGAATTTTATGTTGCAATTCGGTTTGGTTGCGGGGGGGCTTCGATGTTGTGTTGTTATGATGTATATTTTGTTTCGTTTGAGTTTTTTGGGCGGTTTGATTTTGGTACTTTGTGTTGTGTTTTTTGGGGTATGAAAATTTGAACTGTTACATCAATGATTTCGTTTACATTCGCGGTTTTATACAAGGCAAAATTTAATTTGCAATAACCGCATTTGTGTATTGAAGTCAGCAACTTTATAAGGAGTTTTAGAAGAGTATGAGCGAGAATGTGAACGATAATGTACAAGAAGACAATGCACAAGAAGA
>JAISQS010000004.1 GCA_031274045.1 Planctomycetaceae bacterium
CCCCACAAAATCCGAAATAATCAGAAAATTTCAACCTTATTACCTCATTATTTCCAACGTTCTATGTTTTCGCGTTATTACATTCCTTTAGGAATGTATCGCTCGGTAGAAAATGAAGCTCCCACCGAGTCCTCGCATTCCGTAGGAATGCAACCCCGTGACTTGCCCAATGGAGGCATTCCTACGGAATGCCCGTTTGTGTGGGAACATCATTTTCTACCGAGCGATGCAAACCTACGGCTTGCAAAACTACGGCTTGCAAAACTATGGCTTGCAAAACTATGATATTACATGGCTACTAAGGTTGTCTTTGCAAGAAAATCAGGTCGTCAATAAGGTTTATTTTACTACAGCGTTGAGGCATTTCACTGATATATTACAAAATTTATTATTAGAATAGAAAAAATCGAAAAACTATGCGTAGTCAATACATGTCAATTTTGACGACAAAAAAACATATCAAATTCTTCGCTTCTTTCCAAAAACGATCTTGATTGATAAAAGTATATTCGATACAATCACGCCTCCAAAACTGCATTGCACAAATTTATTGTACGAAAAATGCGGTGTGAAAAGTCTGAACCTGAAAATTTGACGCGGATGGATTTGAGATTTTGCGTAAATTGAGTTCGGCTGTTTTGAGTGTGGATTTTATTGGTATTGCCAATAACAAACCGAATAACAAGAAATTTTGTAACAAAAACTATTTTCAATGGGGAATTACAACGACTACCAACGCCAGCGTTCAATGACGCTCGGCGATCTGCTTTTGGAAAACCGGATTATTTTTTTGCAAGGAGAAATACGGAGCGATAACGCAAATGAGCTTGTGATGAAACTTCTTTATTTGCAGAGCGAAAATCGCCGCAAGGATATTCATTTTTATATCAATTCACCGGGCGGCAGTGTAACATCTACGCTTGCGATTTATGATACGATGCAGATGTTGAGTTGTCCTGTGGCGACTTACTGTGTTGGTCTTGCGGCTAGCGGCGGCGCGATTCTTTTGGCGGGCGGAACGAAAGGGAAACGGTACGCTTTGCCGCACGCAAAAATCATGATGCACCAACCATGGGGAGGCGTAGGCGGACAAGTATCCGACATCGAAATCCAAGCAAACCAAATCATAAAAGACCGCGCAATGCTAAACGAAATACTCGCAAGCCACATCGGTAAACCGGTTGACGAAATCGCAAAAAATACCGATAGAGATTTTTACCTAAACGCCGAAGAAGCAAAAGAATACGGCGTAGTTGATGACATCCTAAAAAAGACCGAAATACAAAACGAAGATGAATAAAATTTTCCAAATAAACTCCAATCAAAAATTACAAAATCAATAAATCAAATTGACATCATCTTGAATTACCCCAAAAAATTATTAACAATTCATTTCAAAAAACTTGATACAAACTCAAAACTTAAAATGCCGCTTATACCTTACGTAATTGAAAAAACCGGTCGCGAAGAACGGGCAATGGATATTTACAGCCGACTGCTCAAAGACCGAATAATATTTCTTGGAACAGAAGTAACAGACGAAGTTGCCAACGCGATAGTTGCCCAACTACTGTTCCTAAACTCAGATGATCCCAAAGCAGACGTACACCTCTACATAAATTCACCCGGCGGAAGCGTCACCGCAGGTCTCGCAATATACGATACAATGCAGTTTATAAATTGTAATGTCGCAACGTATTGCATCGGACAAGCCGCTTCTATGGGAGCTTTGCTGCTAACCGCCGGCGCAACGAATAAACGTTACGCCTTGCCAAACGCAAGAATCATGATCCACCAACCACACGGCGGAATGGAAGGAACAGCCGAAGAAATCATGATACACGCAAAAGAATTTCAAAACATAAAAGATAGATTAAACAAAATCCTAATAAAACACACCGGTCACGACCTCGCAAAAATAGAAAAAGATACCGATAGAGATCGATTCATGTCAGCTGAAGACGCAAAAAGTTACGGCATCATCGATCAAGTTATCGAAAAAATTGAAAAAATCGAGAAAATAGAAAAAAAATAAAAATAACAAATTAAATAAATTTTTGGCTCTTTTATCGTTTCTTGTTGATGTGTTGAAGCAAAATATAAAAGCGTGTTACGATAAATTATCGCCCTGTATGGTATAAAAAACCAATCAACATTATTCAAACCAATTCGCAACTGGTTACCAGTTTCCCCCTCCCTTAATAACCGACGAAGCCCCTCCGCACGCGCCCTTATCCCCTTATTCGTTACGGATAAAGTTCTCGGTCACGCCATGACTTAAACAATAAGGGATAAGGGCGCGTGCAGGGTGATTCGTGTGTTATTAAGGGAAGGGAACTTGGTTACCAGTTACAGTTCAGTTTTATAAAAACTCTTTTGTTATTTTATGTTAGTGTACCAACAAGAAACGATAAAAGAGCCTAAATTTTTATCCGTGTTCTCGTTGGTTTGGAATATTTTGTAGGATTTACCCCAAAAGATAGGAAAGGATTCTTTGATATGGGTGGTATTAGCGGTATTATACGTATTGTGGTTTTATTGAGTCTGGTTCTGTTGGTCGGTTGTGCAAATCGGAACAGGGCGGAGGATTCTTTGTTGCAGGCAAATAGGAATTTGGAGATGGTATTGTACTACACCCATAACCAACTCCTTGAACTACAGCAAGAAAACGAATTACTAAAATCAAGCAACACAACAAACGACATCCACGACGACAACACGATTCCGTTGCCGATCATAGAACGTAAAACAAATATCCAAAACACAAACGAACCACCACCAATCTCAACACCACAAATAATAATCCAAGACAACATCGACTCAACAACCGTCCCAGAATCACTCAAAGGAACAATAAACCAATTTCCAACATGGTCACCCACACGATAGTCCACATCACATTCGCGAATGTCGTTTGTTTGGTATTCTCTGAAAAAACATTTTTTGTGTTACAGATGAATCGTAGAAAGTTAAAGTTGACAACTTATACCAAATTGCAGCAAATTGCATAATTCCACTCTCTATGAACGGTGCGAAAATCGAAACCATTTTGCCACATCTTGCCCGATGTTGCGAGGTGTGTAGAATTAAAAAGAGAACGAAAGGAGGACACCAAAAATGAGTCGTTATATCAATTCCTACACCGATTTTGGATTCAAAAAGCTCTATGGCGAAGAGGCAAATAAGGATTTGCTTATTGATTTTCTGAACGCGGTGTTGCCGCCGGAAAACCGACATTAAAAAGTGAAAGTACATATTTTTTTATAATATTTTATGGAGATTAGAAAAATGCGATCTCGTAGTACGACGATATTGACGGTCAGGCGCAACGGTAAAGTTGCTGTTGGCGGAGATGGTCAGGTAACGCTTGGTAGTTCGATAATGAAATCGGACGCGAATAAGATTCGTAAATTACTTGATGGTCGAGTGATAACGGGTTTTGCGGGTTCGACGGCAGATGCGTTTGCGCTGCTTGAGCGGTTTGAGGCGAAGTTGAAGGATTTCCCCGCCAACGTTCCACGCGCCGCGACTGAACTGGCAAAAGAATGGCGGATGGATAGGGCATTGAGACGGCTTGAGGCGATGATGATAGTGGTTGATCCGGCATCGACATTGTTGCTCTCCGGCAATGGTGATGTTATTGTTCCGTCGGATGGTATTTTGGCAATCGGCAGCGGTGGAAATTACGCCATGTCCGCCGCGAAAGCGTTGTGTAATCATACCAATTTGACCGCATCGGAAATTGTGCGTGAATCTCTAAAAATCGCAGCCGATATTGACATCTACACCAACACAAATATCGCCGTTGAAGAATTAGACATTGCGTAAGAGTCTATTTTTTCTAGATACGAAACAATCAAAATATACGAAACATTACAAAATAATTTTTTTAACGCGAAACACGCCAAAAAACTAAATTCGCGAAAATGATTTTTCAGCGTTTATTAAAATTTTGGCTCTTTTATCGTTTCTTGTTGATGCGTTAAAACAAAACATAAAAGCGTGTTACGATAAATTGTAGCCCTGCATGGTATAAAAAACCAATCAACATTACTCAAACCAATTCGCAACTGGGTAACAGTTTCCTGCTCCCTTAATAACCAACGAAGCTCC
>JAISQS010000053.1 GCA_031274045.1 Planctomycetaceae bacterium
TTTGGCGATCCTATTTTGGCTTTTGCCCTTTCAGGGCGAGGGTTATTGGGGGCGATTTTTCACAGGGCGTTGCCCTGTGCTATGGGCTTTTTGCCCCGTTGGGGCGGGTTGGTTTTACCGGTGAGTTTCCCGCTCCTGCTGTCGGCGAGTACGCCGACTGCTATTCACCAAAGAAGCCATGCGGTCGGTTGCCCATCTTGCGTTGCCGATGTGTTTTCTGCGACAATGTCGGTGCTTGCACACCTTACGATCTCCAACACGGAAACCGACCGAAACGTTAAATCCGGTAAAATCCGATTTATCATAAGCAACTAAAACCAAAAAAAACAAAAACACCTTACGTAGTCATTGTATTTTCCGAAAGTTAAATTATCATTGTGCCGGTTCGTTACCAATAACGGTCTTGAGTAGCGGGCATTATTTGAGGAAAAATAATTTTGACAAAGTTATAAAATCTGAAAAATATAACTTCAAAAAATAAGCCAAAACGAAATTAAACACACGCAACGTGCTATAACTTTAGTTGATTTTATTTTAGAACCTCCAAGATTTTTTGAACAAATATTTCCGGAATTACCGAACATAATCATGAAAAAATTGGCTTCACCCTTGTTTTCCACAATACACAATTTGTATTACCACTCAACGAATCCGCGCCCTTCACAAGGCACATGGATTGAAACTCCAGACGCGCGGCTTGAAGTTGTAAAGGTAGACAAAATAGTAAATGGGGGGGGGGGGGGGGGGGATACGCAGTTAGCAATTTTACAGTTGCAAAACCACAAACTCCTTTCAGGAACAAATATTACCTATCTCAAAAAGATTGGACTTACCTCGTCCAATTTCTTTAGCCGCCATCTTAACGTCAAGATGACAGCCGCAACCAATACGAATACAACAATAGATTTTGACTCCGCCATAAACAGAACGCGCAGAACTGTAGCTGCGTTGAGTTGCCGTTTGACGGGCGATTTGAAATTTGAGTTGTGGTCGATATATTTGAACGAGCAACCACCATAACAGATGTCAATTTTCGATATACATTATTGGCAATATATCAGCGAAATATCAGCGAAATATCAGCGAAATATCAGCTCTAATCAACCTTGTTTATAACCCTATTTTTCCTAACAAAACAACCTTAGCAGCCATTGTGTTACTCCAGATAACAAACCTTATTATTTCCAATCCATCATACGTTTTTTGCGTTATTACATTCCGCTAGGAATGTATCACTCGGTAGAAAGCCGAGGCTCCGCATTCTGTAGGAATGTAACCATGTGACTTGCCCAGTGTCGGCATTTCTACGGAATGCCTGTTTGTGTGGGAACATTATTTTCTACCGAGCGGCGCAAACCTACGGCTTGCAAAACATGGGCAGAACAATTCACACAAATCTACACCAAAGCCGTTTGGTTTTGATGTAGATTTTCGTCTTATTTACGGCGCGCTGCAAATACGGCAACTTTGTTTGGTTGTCTTTTAATTTTAGCGTGTCTTAACTTGAACCCTTTTTAACCCTAGCATATTTCGTGCTAGTTAACCTTGTTTACTTGAAGGAGATTACCGTGTTAAATAATTTCAGTATTGGCAAAAAAATAATGGGGGGCTTTATTTTAGTCCTTCTTTTGTTGATTTTAGTCGCTTTCGGCGGCACTTTTGGTCTATACCAAAGCACAAAAACAACTGCGGACGCAATGCAAATGCAGCAAGTTTTGCGGCACATAGAAAACTTGCGTTCAACAAATTTACAAGCCCAAATTGTCGCGATGAACGGTGTTTTGTTTCGCGACATGAAATTTGGCGAAGAGAGAAAAGTGCTTGATGAAACATTCAAAAAGACCGCCGACCTTGCCCGACCAAACATGCTTCCCGAAAACCAAGAAGCTCTTAAAGAGTTAGAAGAATCCTATACAAAATATATCGGAATGGATGATTCTTGGTATAAGGTTGAGTCGGATCGCGAGAAGGAGTTGGATATTTTGCGTGAAAAAGCTGACTTCATCGCGTCAACATTAGACTCTCTTTCGGATACGATTGAGAAGGCAATGCAAACGGTGGAAGAAGCCAAAGTAATTGACAACCATAAATTTTTCTCTGAAATCCGCGCATCGCAATTGAAAAAAGTTAATCATTGCTCGACAACATTTGCGCGGCTGCGTCGATTTTATTATCAATATTTTTCGGAGTTGAAACCTGAAAAGAAGAAGGAAGTCGCCGATAATATTGAGAAAAATATAAAAACGTTGCGTGAAGAGCTTAATGAAGTTGGTGCCGATTTGACAACCGATGAAGGCAAAAAAACTTTTGCGGATGTCAACGAAGCGATCAATACGTGGGAAAAATCTTTCGCGACAAATAGAAGTTATCTTGACATGCAAAGTAAATACGAAGCCGATCAAGAACTGGAAGTCACAAAGATGTCTCAACTCGCAACCGACATCGTCACGCGAGTCTCCGAGCGAACCGCAAAAATTAAAGCTGAATCTGATACGACAGATCGCCTTATGCTTTTTAGTATTCCGATTATTGCGGGTTTTGCGTTGGTGTTAGGATTGGTTATAAGTGTTGTGTTGAGTCGAAACATAACGGTTGGTTTATCGGTTGTTATGTCGATGCTTAAGAAGGTTGTAATTGACGGCGATTTGAATGTGGAAATACCGCGCAATCAAATGAATCGATTAGATGAAGTCGGCGAGATGGCAAATGTCGGCGTGTCGATTTTGAACGATTATAAAACCATTGACGCAATGGCTAACGCATTGGCGGATGGCGATTGGCGGGTAACGGTCAAAGAGAAGAGCGAATTGGACACGATGAATCAGAATTTGTCCAAGATGCTCGAACAAGTAAACCGTACTTTGCTCGAAATCAACGAGAGCGTTAAGCAAGTTGCGACAGGCTCCGGCGAAGTTTCAAGTGCCGCCACCACATTGTCAAGCGGTGCACAAGAAGCCGCCGCAAGCCTCGAAGAAATCACCGCGTCAATGAGCGAAATCAGCAGCCAAACGAAAGCAAACGCACAAAGCTCCTCCGAAGCATACAACCTCGCACAAAAAGCAACACAAGCTGCTTCAGAAGGTCAAGACGCAATGCACCAAATGAACTCCGCAATGGAACAGATTACAAAAAATTCAACCGAAATTCAACGTGTGATCAAGGTGATTGATGATATTGCGTTCCAGACGAATTTGTTGGCGTTGAATGCTGCGGTTGAGGCGGCGCGTGCAGGTGCGCATGGCAAAGGTTTTGCGGTGGTCGCGGAAGAAGTTCGTAACCTTGCGGCAAGAAGCGCGAAAGCAGCCAAAGAAACAACTGACTTGATACAGACAAGCGGACACGAAATAAATAAAGGAGGCGAAGTCGCGTCACACACCGCAGAAGTTTTGAATACTATTGTCGAACAAATCAAGCAGACAACCGATCTCATTGCCGGAATCGCAACCGCAAGCAACGAACAAGCACAAGGCGTATCACAAGTAACTTTGGGATTGCAGCAAATCGACGCTGTAACACAACAAAACACTTCCGCCGCCGAAGAATCTGCAAGCGCAGCAAACGAAATGAGCAGCATGGCTTCAAATCTACAACAGCTCGTCGCCAAGTTCCAGTTGCGAACGTAATAAAAAAACGTAAAATTTATTCAGCGTTTTGCCGCAAAAGATACGGTTTGATTTTGACAAAAAGTGACGCGAGCATTTTGCGTGCGATCCTGCACAAGCGGGAAGTTTGTGTCACTTTGTCAAAAGGCAGGCGGTCTTTTGCGCGAAACATCGAATAATTTACGCGAAAATAAATCTGTTATCCAAATACCCAACCCCAAGAAGCCAATGCGCGAACCAATATTACGAACGACTTCAATCGTAATGATTGTTACGTTTTTTATCGGTTTAATAACCGCGTTGATTCTTTATTGCTTTGAGACGCACAGTCCTATTGCGTGGGGTCAGGTGTGTCTTATATTGCTTGGCGGTACCGGCGTTTATTATGTTGTTTACAAGAGCCGTTTTTTACCGCAACGAATCCGAACTGCGATTATACTTCTTTTGCCGGTCATGCTTATTGAGTTGTATTCGGTTCAGTTGAAGATTGCCGGTTCGTTGGGGATTTCGTGTCTTATCATACTTATTATTGCTTCTTTGTCGCGCGACTTGTATTTGTTGTTAATGATTGCGGTTGTCACGAATATTTTCTTTCTGTTCAATCTCTTCTTCACAACAATCGGTCAACAACACATCGTCCTCTACATCTACAACATGGTCGTTTTTCAAATCGGCTGGATTTTGCTCTGTGCGTTGTCGTTTTTGTCAAATAAACATATCAAGGAAATCATTCTCAAAACACACGAAGCCGAATACGCCGCCCGCGTCAAAAGCGAATTTCTCGCCAACGTCAGTCACGAAATCCGTACTCCATTGAACGCCATCTTCGGCTTCACAACTTTTATCCAACGACAAAATTTGTCACACGAATTACAAGAAAATGTCGCCGCAATCAAAACCGCTTCTCACACGCTGCTGTCGCTCATCAACGACATCCTCGACTTCTCAAAAATCGAATCGGGAAAATACGAAATAGTTCCGGTAACTTATGAACTCGCGTCGTTGATTGAGGACACAATTAGTATGATTTGTATTCGTATTGGGAGTAAACCGATTCATTTTTTTATTGATGTTGATCCGCAGTTACCCGGTCATCTCATCGGCGACAACGTCCGCATTCGGCAAATTTTGACAAACTTACTCTCAAACGCGACCAAATACACCAAACACGGATTTGTCAAATTGCGAGTTCGCGGAATCTCCTCAAACGGAAAATTGCTCTTTTACTTTTCCGTTCAAGATACCGGCTCAGGAATCAGCGAAGAAGATAAATGTCAACTATTTGAAACATTCCGCCAGTTTGACGTGTACAAAAATCGGGCAATCGAAGGAACCGGCATCGGACTTTCGTTGACGCGGCGGCTTGTCGAATCGCTCGGCGGCTCAATCAGCGTCGAATCAACTTACGGCGAAGGCTCAACCTTCACCGTTATGCTCCCGCAAGAAATACCGGAAGATGTTGAGCCGTTCGTCAACATTAAAATTGATCCGAAAATGCGTGTTGTTGTCTGCGAACCGAATCGTGATGAATTAGAAATTTGGGCAAATATTTTGCGATCTTTTCAAATTGATCATATCTTGGTTGCAAGTTTTTCCGAATTTGAATTTCTGCTCAACGCCGATCCGAACACGCGGTATTTTCTCGATTCGCGAATATTCAAATTGTCCGGCTCAAAAATGATGCCTTTGAAAAAATCGATTACGATTATTGCGGATCGTGACGAAGTTTTTAATTCTATTGTTTCCATTCCGATTTTGCGGCGACCGATTTACGCATTGCCTCTTGCCGCTCGTTTGGCGGACATCAATATTTCGTTACAATCCGAAAAGATGGACGGAGTTTTTGAACAATTTGTCGCGCCGTCCGCGCGGATTTTGGTTGTTGATGATAACTCCGTCAATCTGTTGGTTTTTGCGGGTCTCCTCGAACCGTATGGCTGCGATGTGGTGTCGGTTGAGAGCGGACACGAAGCGATCAAATTAGCTGAAACAGAATATTTCGATCTCATTTTTATGGATCAAATGATGCCTGATATTGATGGTTTGGGAACGATGAAATTGATACGGGAATTGACGAGCAGGAATTTACGTTGCGCAAATGAGCATGTCGGCAAAGGAGAAAATGCTTTTGTCCAAGTCGACGATTCCCATTTCAAAAATCTCCCGATCATCGTTTCAACAGCAAACGCCATCTCCGGCATGAGAGAAGAATATCTCAAAGGCGGTTTCAATGATTATATTGCCAAGCCGATTTACCCGTCACACCTAAACGCGATTTTGAAACAATGGATACCATTGGAAAAACAGTTATCGCCAAATTACGTCCAAAAGCAGCAGGCAATTGCGCAACAAAAATCATCACCGCTCAATGCGGAGATGTTGGCAAAATTGGATTTGCCGTATTTGAATATTGCGGACGGGTTACGGTATGTCAATAGTAACTGTATCAATTATCGCAATGTTCTTGAATCGTTCCGGCTTAATGCACCAAAAAATCTTCTTTCTGTTCGGACATTTTCTCAGGAGGAACGTTGGAAAGATTTGATTATTGAAGTTCACGCGGTGAAGAGTCTTGCCAAAGTGATCGGAGCCGAACAACTCTCTGCTCTTGCCGCCGAATTGGAATCCGCAGGGAAACGCGAAAGTTACGATTTCATTCGCAAGAATATTGAAAAGTATCTCAAAACATTCCAATCTGTTTTGAATGATATTGATGTGGTGATGCAGTTGGTTGCCAAGCCGGAAACGTCCGAAGAAAACGAAACAGAATTAAGCCCCGCTGAATTACGTGACATCCTCACGAAAGGACTGACGGCATTGGAAGAATACGATGCCGACCAAGCCTCACAAATTTTGAAACAAATTTCATTAAAATTACTCACACCTGAATTTGCCCAAGTACTCAAAGAAGTCCAAGTCCATATCGTACAGTTCGACTATAAACACGCCATTCAAGGAATCCAAAATTTATTACAACATATCGAAAATTTTTAAGTCATTACGAAAAATAATTCACAGGAAGTTAAGGGAAGGTAATGGAAGAATATTTTTTTGAGAATGCGAAACAAACCAAAAATACTAAATTTTGTAAGGCTCTTTTATATTTTTTTGTTGGCGAGCTAACATGAAATAATAAAAGAGTTTTTTGCAAAACTGAACCGCAACTTGTGACCAATTTCCTCACCCTTAATAACAACGAAGTTCCCTCCATTACGCGCCCTTATCCCTTATTGTTTGGGTTGTGGCGTGACCACGAACTTTATCTGTAACAAGTAAGGGGATAAGGGATAAGGGGGAGCGGCATGGCGGTTTCGTTGGTTATTAAGGGAGGGGGAAACTGATAACCAGTTGCGAATTGTTTTGAGTAATGTTGATTGGTTTTTTATGCAATGCAGGGCGATAATTTATCGTAACTCGCCTTTATGCTTTATTTTAACACGTCAACAAGAAACGATAAAAGAGCCAATATTTTTTGTGGTTTGTTTGATTTGAAAGTTTTGATTATTCCCATTCGATTGTGGCGGGTGGTTTTGAGCTTATGTCGTACAATACGCGGTTTATTCCTTTGATTTCGTTTATGATTCTTGTTGATATTTTCCGCAGGAGGCTATCGGGCAGGCTTGACCAATCGGCGGTCATGAAGTCGTCGGTTTTCACGCATCTTATTGCGATGGCATCGTCGTATGTTCTGCCGTCCCCCATAACGCCGACGCTCTTGACGGGCAAGAGTACGGCGAATGCTTGAGAGATGTCATTATATAGGTCTGCTTTGGTGATTTCTTCGATTACGATAGCGTCGGCTTCTCGCAATTTGTCCAACTTCTCCTTTGTCACTTCGCCGACACAACGTACCGCCAATCCTGGTCCCGGGAAAGGATGCCGCCAAACAAAATCGTGCGTCAATCCTAGTTCGATTCCGAGTTGCCGGACTTCGTCTTTGAAGAGTTCCCTCAATGGTTCAATGAGTTTGAAACCGAGTTTTTCTGGGAGTCCTCCGACGTTGTGGTGTAGTTTTATTGTTGCGGCGGGGTTATTATTTTTTTTGTCGAGGCTTCCTCCGCTTTCGATTATGTCGGGGTATATTGTTCCTTGTGCGAGGAATTTTGCGCCTCCGAATTTTTTTGCGGTGTTGGCAAAAACATTTATGAAGTGGTGTCCGATGCGTCGTCGTTTTTCTTGTGGTTCGGTGATTCCGTTGAGCTGTTCCAAAAAGCCTTCTGCGGCGTTTACTAGTATGAGTTCGGTATCGAAGTGGCTGTTAAAAATTTTTGTTACGGTTTCTGCTTCGTTTTTTCGTAGGAAACCGTTATCGACGAGGATGCATTTGAGATTCTTTCCGATTCCTTTTGCCAATATCGCCGCGACAACCGCCGAATCAACACCCCCCGATAACCCGCAAATAACTTGGTCGTTCCCGATTTCGTTTCGGTATTGTTCGACTGCGTTGTTTGCGAAATTTTTCATTGTCCATTCTGATTTGCATTCGCAGATTTTGTGCAGGAAATTTTGGAATACAAATTTTCCGTATTCGCTCTGGACAACTTCGGGATGATATTGCAAGCCGAATAATTTTTTTGTCCGCGATTGCATTGCGCAAATCGGGCTCCCTTCTGACGCGGCGAGCAAGTCGAAATCTTTCGGCAATTCTGTTACGTGGTCTCCGTGACTCATCCAGACTTGTTGTACGTGTGGGGTTGAGTCGAAGAACGGTGATTTTTTGCCTTCTGTTGTCAATTCTATTGTTGCTCTTCCGTATTCGCGATTTTTGGCGGGGGAAACTTTGCCGCCGAAGATTTGGGCAATAACTTGCATACCGTAACAGATGCCAAGAACAGGAATGTCCAGATCAAATATTGTCGGATCGCAATTTCGTCTGGAATTGTCGTGTACGCTTGCGGGACCTCCGCTCAATATTATCCCGCGAGGCGAGAGTTCCCGCAATTCAGACGCACCAATAGAATAAGGAACGATACGGGAATAAACCCCTGCTTCGCGTACTCTGCGTGCAATTAGTTGGAGATATTGTGAGCCAAAATCTAAAATAAAGATCGTCTCCCGTACTGACATATTCTTGCAATTTGGATTAAGAGTTATAAATCAAAAAAAATATTTTTGTAAAATTCCGCAACAGTTTTGTAAAATCCGACAACCAATTCGCCAACACAACGAACCGAATTTCAAACCTCCCCCAGTATATTATCCCCCAACAACAACGTCAACCCACAAACAAAAAAACAAACGTAATATATCAGTGAAATACTTCAACGCTGTAAAAAAACAAACCTTATTTACGACCTTAGTAGCCTTGTAATATCATTATCATACTCTTTGCAAGCCGTAGGTTTGCATCGCTCGGTAGAAAATGATGTTCCCACACAAACAAGCATTCCGTAGGAATGCTACCATTGGACAAGTTACAGGGT
>JAISQS010000130.1 GCA_031274045.1 Planctomycetaceae bacterium
ACGGCAAATTCACGCCAAACAGTGCGTTGAAAATTCTTGACCCAAAAACGGGAAACGTTCAAACATTGCTCGAAACAAAAACCGGTGTCATTCGCGACCCCGATGTGCATTGGGACGGAAAGAAAATTGTTTTCTCAATGCGTAAAAATCACGCCGACAGTTATCATATTTACGAATTGAATCTCACAACAAACGGCAAGTCCGTTTCCGCCGACGGGGAACCGAAACAGTTGACGTTTGCCAAAGAGGTTGATGATATTGACCCGTTTTATCTTGCCGATGACCATATCGCTTTTTCGTCAAGCCGCGAACCGAAATACTGCGGCTGCAACCGGCACATCATGATGAACCTCTACCGAATGGAACCAGACGGGGCAAACATTTATCAAATCAGCAGAAACACGCTCTTTGACGGACACGGTTCGTTGTTGCCCGACGGACGTATTTTATATGACCGCTGGGAATATGTTGACCGCGCGTTCGGCGAAGCACAATCGCTGTGGACTTGCAATCCCGACGGCACAAATCACGCCGTTTATTGGGGCAATAACACGCCGTCGCCGGGAGGAGTCATTGATGCCCGACCGATTCCAAATACCGACAAAACGCTTTGCCTTTTCGTCGCTTGTCACGACAGACCTTGGGGGGCGTTGGCGGTTATTGACCGGAAACTCGGACTGGATGGACCAAAACCTGTTTGGCGTGTGTGGCCTTCAGATGTCCGCAAGGTGATTCTTGCACCGGAACAAAGTAAAGAATATTCGATTGATTGGGTCGGTGCTGTTGTCAAACAGAAAATCGAAGACCCGTTTCCGCTCGACGAAAACCATTTTATCTATGCCAAACAGATTGACGCGAAAAACGAACGGACGGGAATTTATCTTGGTGTTGTTGATGTTGCCGAAAAATTGTTGTACGAAGAGACGGAGTTGGGCTGCTTTGATCCGATGCCGCTGCGTCCGCGAACACGTCCGCCGGTGTTGCCGACGCGGAGAAATTTTACGGACAAAACCGGTACGTTTTATGTTATTGATGTGTACAACGGAACGGACATGCAAGGCGTGAAACGGGGCGAAGTCAAATATCTGCGTATCGTGGAATCGACAACGAAAAAGTTCTGGAGCAATCCGCCTGTAGCGTGGTTATCGACAACGGTTCCGGCGGTGAATTGGGATGAGTTTATGAACAAGCGGGTTATTGCGACCGTTCCGGTGAACGAAGACGGTTCGGCGTTTTTTGAAGTTCCTGCCGAAACGTTTGTGTATTTTCAACTGCTTGACAAAGATGGCATGATGATTCAATCCATGCGAAGCGGAACAATGGTTCAACCCGGCGAACAAGCGGCTTGTCTTGGTTGCCATGAAGACCGGCTGACGGCGGTGAGCATCAAATCACGTGTGAATAAAATCGGAACCGCACACGCATTGCCGAAACATTTACCACCCGCCGTAAGTTACAAGGAAACCGTGCAGTCCGTTTGGGATAAGTATTGTGTCAGTTGCCATAATGCAGATGCAGATAAGCCCGAAGGCAAATTGCTGAACTTGACCGGCGGAACGGGACAAGTATTCAATATTTCTTACGGGGAACTTTGGGCAAAACATTACATCAAGACACTCGGCGGCGGACCGTCAAGATTTTTTCCGGCAAAAAGTTGGGGAACAAGGTCAAGCAAAATTTTCCCGTATCTGACAAAGGAACATTACAAAATCAACTTGAAAGAGCAAGACTCCGACGCGTTCAAAAAAGTTGCCGAGTGGATTGACTTGAACGGACCGTATTATCCTGATTACGCGACATCGTTTCCGAATAATCCGTATGCCCGCAGTCCGCTGACGGTTGCCGAAACGCGGCAGTTGGAAAAGTTGACGGGGCAGAAAATTTTGCGTTCTTGTGATGTGCGAACCAATGGAGTACAGTTTTATGCGGACGAACCGGAACAATTGAATCCGCGTGATGCCGAGTTGTTGAAAATTGTCACGCAGATCAATTTTGACGAGCCGGAAAAAAGCCCCGTTTTGCAAGGCACGAACAACGAACACAAAGCCGAAGCGTTGGCAATAATTCGTTTGGGCAAAGAGCGTCTTGCAGCGAACGGCGACAATGGCGTGAATGGTTTCCGATATTGTCCTGTTGATGCGTGGCGTGAAGAGAAATATCAACAGACCCGCCACCGTGAAGCCACATTCCGCCAAGCAATCATCGACGGGAAAAAATTATACGAAAATCCAACAAACCGCGAACCGTAATACGCAAATTTTTCTGATTGCTTCAGATTTTGTGTGAGGTTTATAATTTTGTGTGAGGTTTATATTTGAAAGAAAACCTTTGATAAAATATTTTTAACGCGAAATACACGAAAATACAAAATGCGCGAAATTTTAATAAACAATTTTAATAAACATATTTGCAATATATCAGTGATGTGAAGTAATTCAGTTCAGTAGAAAAAACAAACTATTTTTTAACGTGGAAAGCGCGGAAATGCGGAAGGAGCGGAACTTTTAGAAGTTTCTTGTTCCGCATTTTTCGAATTTCCGCGTCTTCAGCGTTAAAAAATATTGAATTTTTTTATTGTCAATGGCTACTAAGGTTGTTTTGTTAATGGCTACTAAGGTTGTTTTGTTAGGAAAAATAAGGTTGATTTAATGCGGATATTTCGCTGACATATTACACATATTTTAAAATCACTTTCGCGAATTTCGTTTTTTAGCGTATTTCGCGTTAAAAAAATTATTTCGTTACGTTTCATATTCTCAAAAAAACGTACCTTAATATTGCGGATATTTTGGCTTGTTGAATGAAAAAATAAAAGGATAATTACAGAACTTCGCCGTAGCAGATTATCTGTAAATTATCCTTTTTGCAAAGAGTCTTACTTGTCCGAAACGGTCGGCACAACCCAGACTTTTAATTCGCTCTCTACTCCATGTCCCAAATATATCTTAACCGTGTAGAGGGCAAGTTCCTTTATCGGACCCGACAGCCGAACTTGATCCGGCGATAACACAATCCCCTCAGCCCGCAACGCCTTCACAATATCCGCCGGACCAACCGAACCGTAAAGATGACCCTCCGCATACGCTTTCGCCTCAATCGAAACCGACTTTGCTCTGATCTCTTCCGCCAATGTATTCAACCCCGCAAGACGCTTCTTTTGTATCTCCGCCAACTTAGCACGATGCTTCAAAACCATCCGCTTATGATGATCCGTCGCAACCACCGCCAACCCCTGCGGAACCAAATAATTATTCGCATAACCCGGTCGAACCTCAACAATATCACCCTGCTTGCCAAGCGGATCAATCGTCTGAGTTAAAAGGAGTTGAACCCCTCCGGTTTTGCCAAGCGGAATACGCTTATTGTTGCGCAACTTGCCTCGCGCTCGTTTACTTCTAACACTTCTAACAACTGTCATTTTTGTCCTTTCACCCAATTTTAAATTACTTGCAATTAAGATTTCGCCACCAACGTTACCATTCGCAGGCTCACCGACTCAAAGCCGGATTTTACGTTTTTACATAAACGAAATCCAAGTACATTGCATAATATACAAAATTTGCCGAAAACTGTTTTTACACCGAAATCAATATAGCAGAAAACTTTGCCCTCTGCACAACCGTAATCTTAATTCGGACTCCAGACAATTCGGCAACCCAAAATTTAAACCTATCAAATTTTCTCTTACAAATACACAAAAAATTCAATCTACCCACTCCATCAAAACACAGCCGAGTCTGAAAACTAGAACGGCACTTCATCGATTGGCGGAGCGTCGTAATATTCTTGCGGCGGCGGTGCTTGTTGGGGTCGCGCGGGCGGGCGTGACGCGGTGCCGGTACTGCTGAGTCCTGAGCTGGCATTCGCATAATTATTGCCTCCTACGCCGGAAGCTCCATTGGCTCCACTACCGCCGCCGCCGATAAATTCAACTCTTTCACCGACTATCTTAAGTTTAGAACGTTTTTGACCTTCTGCCTCCCACGCTTCGTACTTCAAACGCCCCTCAATCAAAGCAGGCGAACCCTTTGTCAAAAATTGACAAACGATCTCAGCCGTCCGCCCCCAAAGCGTAATCTCAACAAACGTCACATCCTCAACCCATTCACCTGTCGGTAATTTACGCCTGTCATTGATCGCCAGACCAATATCGGTAACAGAAGTACCGCTCGGAATATGACGCAATTCAGGATCACGCGTCAAATTACCAGCCAAAATAACACGATTGAAACTTGGCATTTTTATGTCTCCTTGATCGTCTTACTAAAAAGTATTGTTGTGTTGATCGTAAAAAATTTATGTTTTTTGTCGTACATTGCAAATGAAATTCCGGCGTAAGACTATGTCTTTGGTCTTTTGCCAAAACAAGCCTACGCGTCGCAATATTTCGTCAACCAAAAGCGCAAGAACGGGTTTACCTATCGGAAAAGGAAAACCCGCTTTGGTGGACTTATGTCGGCGAAATTCTTGTGTGCGTTGCGTATAATCTGTTGGTATAACATGTTGCCGCTTTGATTTACGCTTCCTCCTCTTCCGCAGAATAACTCTCGACTACGTCAGATTCAATTTTGACCTGTTCAACATCTGCGTGTTCACCCGCAAACAGATGTCCGGCTCGCGCATGTTCAACAAGCGTGTCAACAAGCCGCCGGTCAACCTTGAGAATCAGAAATCGGATTACGTTACCGCTTAACTGAAACTGTCTGGTAAGCTCTTTAACCTTGACAGGGTCAAGACTAAAATACGCTAACCAATAGGTTCCGCGTTTATGTCCTTTGATTGGGTACGCTAGTTTGCGTTCATCCCAAAGTCTACTTAATAATACTTCGCCGGTGGATTGTTCAACCAATGCTGAAATTTGTCCAGACACTTCTTCCGGTGACTTGGCGTAAACATCAGGATCAAGAATAAACAACCCTTCGTAAACATTTTGTGCCATAATTGGGTCTTGGTTCGAGTTAAAATCGAGTTTATACTTTTTTGTAAATTAAAATTTTTAGCGTATTCGGGCAAATTCTTTTTTTCACAAATTGACCGTTTATACGCAACACACTTTCAAATTTCGTTGGTTGTGAAACGTTGAAGCGGCAAAATAAATTGAACACCGCCGCATGATAAGCCCGCAATCGCAAACGAAATTTTCCAAAGTACGTTCTTCCAATTACACGTCAACTACACAATTCACGTGTAAACCGACATTCGGATTTTTTATGTTGCTAACACTTGTTGTTATATTTGTTCATTGTATCCGCAATTCCGTAATTGATCCAGTGGAGGGTTGCGTCGGCGGCTTCTTTTAGTGCGATTTGCAACATTTCGCGTTCCTTTTCGGTGAAATTCATGAGTACGTAATCTGCTGCGTCCATTTGACCTGGAGGTTCTCCTATTCCAAATCGGAGACGCGGAACTTTCTCCGTACCCAACACCCGCAAAATATCCGCCAACCCCTTTTGACCACCGCTGCCCCCCTCACTACGAAGACGCAACTTTGTAAAAGGAAGATTCAGATCATCACAAACAATCAACACATCCTCATGCGGAATTTTATAAAATCTCACAGCCTCCGCAACACTCAATCCGCTTCGATTCATGTAAGTTGTGGGGCAAAGAAAATAGATCGCGTCACCTTTTTTGTCCTTAACATCTACAAAATCACCGTGAAACCTCGATTTCGGCGAACATGACGGATATCTGGAAACAAGCTCCGACAGCACCAAATAACCAATATTGTGACGCGTCCCACGATACTTCGCTCCGGGATTACCAAGCCCAACCACTAACTTCATAAAAAATAACCGAGAGAATTGTTGATCGAATTTAAAGCCGATACTACACAAGTTCGCCGCTATTGTACCATCTCAAAATTTGCGTGTGTAGAGTACCTGATTTTTGTTGTGGTCTTGGCGGTAGGGTGCAAATGAAATCCGATTTATGAAGTACAAAAAACTGAATGCCAAAAGTTCGCATTCCGCATTTTCCGTCTTTCCGTGCTTTCCGTGTCAAAAAAATATAAAATTCAATCAAAGACATCTTGCATTTTTTGGCAAGTTAGAATATTATGCGCGGCAACTCGCTGTGTTGGTGGGTTTGTTGTGATGAGTTTAGTTTGTCTGTTTTAAGTGATAAATTGGACTCGTCTGTTTAAGTCAGAGATTTATCGTCACAAAAGATAATTTGTGTTGTTCTATTGTTCCAAAAGCGGCGCGAGATTTTTGTTGGCGATAAATTATTTAACATTTAGTTACGTTTTTTCAAAATGTACTAACAAAAAAATTAGGAGAAAATATCATGAAAAAGGCAAATTCAGTTTCGGTTTTTAACGAAATTTCGGCTAATTTTAAGGGCGAAATTCAATATGTTAAAATAGGTAAGGGGGGGGGGGGGCGTTATCAGAGTAGAATTTTTTGTAAAGATAAATTTTACAATTCTGGTAACTCTTCCAAAAAACATCTTCCGTTTTTTGGTTTTACTCTTGTTGAGCTTCTTGTTGTGATAGCGATTATTGGGGTGTTGATTGCGATCCTTTTGCCTGCGGTTCAAGCGGCTCGCGAATCTGCCAAACGAATGCAATGCACAAACAACCTAAAACAGATTGGCTTAGGTGTCCACAACTTCCACGACTCAAACGAAGCTCTACCGTCAATTTGTATTTACGCCTATCGACCGACTGCACTGGTTCTCATCTTGCCGTACCTTGAACAGAACAATTTGTACGAGCTGTTCGTCAGTACAAATACATTTGCCAAAAGCAGCCCAACAGCATTGAATGATGGTTATTGGGATGGGCGTACTGCTGATCAAAAGAAGGCATTGAGTTCGGTAAACATCTATCGTTGTCCATCGTCACACGGAGTAACACAACGCAATGTCGGAAACTGTAGAGGACCACTCGGCGATTACATAATGCCTGTCGTTCAAACAGGATGGAGAGCTGATGGTGAGAGTAATAGTCCTTGGTGGCATCAATATTTCGCAGATGTCGTTCCTCCAGACGATGGGTACGCTAGTCTTGGGTGCAAATGGCACCATGGTCCGTTTCGTGTTTCGATGCTGACTCCGACTACTTTAGGCAACGACGAAAATAAATGGGGTAACATAACCGATTGGCAATATCGTGATAACTTCTCTTGGTGGTCGGACGGTTTGTCGAATCAACTGTGTTTCGGCGAAAAGTTTATTCCAGCATGGGCGGCTGGCGGAAGCAACACTAATGGCGAAGCCGGTAAGTGGGATGGCGCGTGGTACATTACAGGCAGTAAAAGCAGGGCGGGCAATATCGCACGCCACGCTACAAAATTTTCAACCCTTTTTGCACGCGGTCCAAACGATTCTGCATGTGCGGTAGGAACTAATCCGGAACAGACCATTGTTAGTTTCGGTTCTTCGCACAGCGGCGGAATAGTGAATTTTCTCGTAGGCGACGGATCTGTTCGCTCGATCACGATCACAACACCACCGCTCCTCATACGAAGATTATGTTGGGTTGATGATGGTGTTCCGGTCAATTTACCGTGATGTAAGGTAAGTTTTGAAATTTACCACAATTTTAAAAAAGAAAGGTTTATTATGATGAAAAAAAGTTTGTT
>JAISQS010000131.1 GCA_031274045.1 Planctomycetaceae bacterium
ACCCGCGACAAAGTCTCTTTCCTTACTGAAAATCCCATATCCATAAAAAATTTTAGAACCTCTGTATAAACAATGTAAAGCTCTCGACCAATCAAACTGGTTGCACCGAAGCGGACGCGAACGGCTTGCCTGCCTTCGGGAGGACAATGGTGGATTAAAATTTTATACCAGCACAATCAAAAACATATTTATAATAAAGTCCCGCCTTCGCTCCGGTGCATTCTACCAATACTTCACGACCACAAATATTGAGGGGAAAACTTTGGGACAATTCAGACGCTTTTTGTTTAGCTTTTTCCAAATCATCAATAAGACGAGTGAACCCATCATTGTACCAAGAACCTTCAAAACCAATTTCGACACCGCCGTCATAACCGCCTATTTGCAAGGTTTTTGTAGAGAATTCGGGGCGGTCGGGTGGGGTTGGGCAATTGTCGATTCGGTACTTTGATGCCCCCGTGTTACTTATCGGGGGAGTACAGTTGCTCGGCGAATGTGGAGAGGGGCACCCCCCTGAAAGGGAACCCTCCCTCTCCACCTTCGCCGAGCCAACTTTCACACCAACGTTTCCTGACAACGGCGGTATGACATACTCAAGATTCGAATTGTACTCATCAACGAAATCATCAGTCTCAAAATCACCTCTTGCCAATCGACCTACAAACTGGTCATGTAGCCTTGCGTCAATATCCTCATCAATCCGGTTGACGGGACAAAAATTTTCCAAACTGGTATTGCAATTTTTTTCATTCATGTTAAGATTACCTCCGTTAAGTTTACCCTTTGGCGGTGGTTGTCTTGCATGGACAGCCGCCGCTTTTTTGTTATCTTATGCGTAAAATCACGCGGGAACAGTAAAAGATAGTAACACTAACGTGTAGAAGAAAACGAAGTTACAAACGTTTAAATTACGTCCGTTATCCTCCATTCTTTGTTCTTCTAATAATTGTTCTTTATTATAGTTATGCTTTTTTAGAGAATACGAAATATAACAAAATAAATTTCAACACGAAACACGCTAAAAAACGAAATTCGTGAAAATGATTTTTAAGCGTTTATTAAAGTTTGGCGTGTTTCGTGTATTTCGCGTTAAAAATAATCTTTAGAAATTACTTTCCGTTTATTTTGTGTTTTAAAAAAGATGTGCGGTAGATCGAAAATCGTAATTACAAAATTTGTGGGAACTCGGGCGTGAATATTTGGCTATAATCGGAGTAATCGGTACTGAAAATTTCTTGTTATCGGAATAAGGTTTTTTTGAATCAAAAAGATGTATTGACAAAAATTTCAAATGTCGATAAACTCGCCGTGTCTGTTTTTTGTTTGGTGTTTGTCGGGCGAATCAAGTTATTCGGTCTCATAACGTATATTAAATTTTTATTCAAGTTTGACAAACGCAGACAACGAAAAAAGCAAGACGTTATTTGACTCCGTGTACGTTGAATTGTCGTGGTGATGGTTCGATTGAGTTATGCGGAAGGAGTTGAGTGTTGCCGAAAATTAAAATTTAAATTGTGTTGCAACATCGCTCGTACAGATGGGAGTGGTTGATGTTTTGAGGTGTTTATGCAAAACGAA
The DNA here is from genome assembly GCA_031274045.1 of Planctomycetaceae bacterium. GTDB lineage: Bacteria > Planctomycetota > Planctomycetia > Pirellulales > Thermoguttaceae > WRKP01. Next base: position 1,579 of record JAISQS010000131.1, read on the forward strand.
ATCTTGAACAAAAACTGCTCTGAACTTCGTCAGTGTGCGAAGTCAAAATTAATTAAGGAGGTTACAATGAAAATTGTAAAACGATGCCAAGTTGATGCTAGTATTTCATGTGGGTTTTTCGAATCCCAAAAACTCGCCAGTTTAACAAATGTTAAAATAGACAAGGGGGGGGGGGGGGGCGACGTATATAATTTTGGGAATTGCATTTTTTGCAATTCTTGTGATTCTTCTGTCAAATCTTCTCTTCGTGGTTTTGGTTTTACTCTTGTTGAGCTTCTTGTTGTGATAGCGATTATTGGCGTGTTGATTGCGATCCTTTTGCCTGCGGTTCAAGCGGCGCGCGAATCTGCCAAACGAATGCAATGCACAAACAACCTAAAACAGATTGGCTTAGGAGTCCACAATTTCCACGACTCAAACGAAGCTGTGCCGTCAATTTGTATTTACGCCTATCGCCCGACAGCATTGATTCTCATCTTGCCGTACCTTGAGCAGACCAATTTGTATGAGCTGTTCGTCAGTACAAATACATTTGCCAAAAGCAGCCCAACAGCATTGAATGATGCTTATTGGAATGGACGTACTGCTGATCAAAAGAAGGCGTTGAGTTCGGTGAACATCTATCGTTGTCCATCGTCACACGGAGTAACACAACGCAATGTCGGAAATTGTCGAGGTCCGCTCGGCGATTACGTGATGCCTGTAGTTCAAACATCAAGATCACCGGATACCGCATGGTGGCATAATTACTATGCAGATACTACCCCAACCAATATAGACGCTAATGCGGCACTAGGACAACAATATTGGCATAGTCCGTTTCGTGTTTCGCGTCATACCCCGCAACTTACAACAAATTATTATGGTATGGCGAGCGAAGGTCATTGGAGTGCTATAACCGATTGGCAATATCGTGATGGCTTCTCTTGGTGGTCGGACGGTTTGTCAAATCAACTATGTTTTGGCGAAAAATTTATTCCGGCGTGGGCGGCTGGCGGACAAAATCCTAGTAATAATGCTGGTTATTGGGACGGTGCGTGGTATATGATTGGCGGTAAAAGCATGGCGGCAAATATTGCACGTGACGCTACTGCCAATGCAACTCTTTTTGCGCGTGGTCCAAACGATTCGGCATGTGCGACGACAGATAAGTACCCGGAACAGACCGTTGTTAGTTTCGGTTCTTCGCACAGCGGCGGGATAGTGAATTTTCTCGTAGGTGACGGATCCGTTCGTTCAATTACGATCACAACACCACCGCTCCTCATGCGAAGATTATGTTGGGTTGATGATGGTGTTCCGGTCAATTTACCGTGATGTAAGGTAAGTTTTGAAATTTACCACAATTTTAAAAAAGAAAGGTTTATTATGATGAAAAAAAGTTTGTT
>JAISQS010000142.1 GCA_031274045.1 Planctomycetaceae bacterium
ACCATAAATGCGCCGTTGCGTTTTGCGGCGATATTGTAATTTTCCATGTGTCTTGCCAAATTTTGTTTGTACCGCTCTCGGCTCGTAGTGTCAATATATAACTCCATCTGCTCCGAAGTCTCACTGTCAACCAACCGCAAATTACCATGTTCCGGCGGCTCCACATCCGACTTGTCCAATATTTGTACAAATATTGTGACAGCAGATTCAACGGCAATTTGAGAAACAACAAAAGCCGGATCCGCCGGAAACAAAAGATCACTCACAAATACCCTAATACCATGCGGTCGCCAATTCGGAGGCATTTGAACAAGAGCATCAGACGGAGATGTTCGCGTTGATAAATTGAAATGCTCCCACTCCTGCGGCGGCAAATGTGAACGCTCAAGCAGCCGACAACCATCGTCAGTAAGATAAGTCCGAAACGAAAATTTTGACTCAGCCGCCGCAGACGCAAAAAAACCTGCCAACGCAAACGTCGCCGCACCCTTTTTCGTATTGACCAAATTCATCGAACGAGATACATCAAGAAGCAAATCAACATGAGGATTCACCTCCTCCCGAAAAAGCTTAACCGAAAGACGATCACTACGAGCATAACTACTCCAATCAATACGCCGAAGATCATCACCGGCGTTATAGTCACGATGCTCCATAAACTCAAGACTACTACCAATCGAACGCCCCAACAAATTGCCCATCGTACCACGAGGCGTGCGAGGAGGCTCAGAAAAAGCAACACGACTACCAAAACTATAACCAAGCATCAAATTCTCATAGTCCATTTTAATTCTATTCCATATAAAGTTTGAAATATATCAGCGAAATATCCGCTCCAATTTTTTGCACGCAGACGACGCAGATTTTATGAATTTGCACCGATAAAAATTAAATAAAATCTGTGAATATCCTAAAAATCTGCGTCATCTGCGTGCTAAAAAAAGGGGGGGGGGATTTTTCACAGGAAAGTATGGGAAGGCAATAAAAGAATATTCCAATCTTCCCATTTCCTTTCCTTACCTTTCTGTAAATTATTCGCCAAACATTTTAGCTATCTATTGCGGTGAATTTTTCGTTTGAGTCTGTTTCGTCGTTTTCGTTGTAGTCGAACATTGTCTTTGGTCTTGGGAACATCATACAGCAGGCAGCACCGCCAAAATATAACAACGTCAACGGCAACGCCATCATCACCATACTACCGGGATCACCGGGCGTTAACATCAACGAGACCACAAAAATCACAAATACCGAAATCCGCCAACTCGCAAAATATTGTTTGTACGAAAATATTCCTATCCGCTCAAGTACAAACATCACAACAGGTAATTGAAAACTCACCCCAAAACCGACCGGCAACATAAACGCAAAACCAATCCACTCACTTATCCGTAAATCAGGCTCAATATTCATCCACGCATTGAAATCAAACAAGAAGTCCAACACCAATTGGAACACACAAAAGAACGCGAACATTGCCCCGATTATAAACAACAACACACTGACCGGAACAAAATAATAAACATAACGCTTCTCATGCGGATAAAGACCCGCCGAAATAAAAGACCAAATATGAATAGCTATAAAAGGTAACGCCAACAATATCCCCGTCACAACAGATACCTTGATATAAATCCCAAACGCTTCATACGGACTAAGTGATTTTGTTTTTGACATAGATGAATTTTTTTTGAGAAAAATTATACGAATCGGCTCTTCGTCCGGTCGTATTGATTCATAACTAAATCCCGCCTCCGCGTGTTTCTTATTCTGCTCAATTTTTCTCACGATCAAATTGTCAGCCTCCTCAAGCATAATCGAATCACCCGAACGCGTCTCCGCAACACGCGACCTCTGCTGACTCAAAATACGCTCAAGCTCGCCGCGAAAAATATACTTCTCCTCCGGCACAAATCCAAGCTTCAACACCGCCTCAATCACATCTTGCGAATATCCTTCCGATAGAAGCTTCTGCTTGTCGGACTCAATTTGCAACCGCGATTGAACAGAGTGATAACGGTCAAGAGATTTACTCACCGGTATCTGAATATATTTGACAATAGTTGCCCCAAAATAAAACCCAAAAATTGCGCAGACAACCACCCAACAAATAGAATAAATTATGCACCTACGCAACTCCTCAAGATGCTCGCCAATACTCATCGAGCTTTCAGCGAATAGACTATCATCTTTCATTATTTTTTGATCGGTATGCCTTTGATTATTCCTTCACACGCTATCTTGTCACCGACAAGACCCACAAACTCTGCTGTAATCAGAATCTTTTTGTAATGTAACATTTTTGCCTGTACGATAAGACGCTCGCCGGGTTGGACAACATTACGAAACCGCGCCGCATCAATTCCGCCAAGACCAAGCAACGAACCCGGCATCAAATCGTATTTGTTCGCAAAATAACTGGTCAATTGCGCCGCCGCCTCACACATCACAACTCCGGGCATTATCGGAAAACCCGGCATGTGACCCCGATACCAAAAACTCGACTCCGAAACATCAAGAAACCCAACAACACTCTTCAACTCAAAACTCTCATAAAGTATCCCCGACAACTGCTCCATCTCGTAACGTTGCGAATTATAACGGCGAATCTCCTCCACCCCATACAACACACAGCCCTCATCATAAAGAACCGGATCAACAAGTAATTCTCGTTTTGACATATCTCATTAAAATAGAATAGTATAAAGTTGACGTTTAAATTTATTGACCAAATATACCAACTCACAGCACAAAACACACAAGCAGAATTACGCGACATTATAACCGCCAAAATTTTTTTCAACACCACACCCAACCCGCCACGCATCACCAACATCATTAGGAAAAGAATTTACAGGAAGGTAATGAAAGGTAAAGGAAGAGGAGTTAATGCGAGAATGTATAAAGTTTCGTAATGTATCTTTTACACTTGAAATTTCCTTTTTCATTTTTTATCAAGTCATCGTGCAATTTGTACAATCAATATCGAGTCTTAACTCATTCGCGCCGTGCGGGGGGGCTTCGTATTGTTATACCGTCACATCTTTTTTGAGAATACGAAATATACACAATAAACGAAAAGTAATTTCTCAAAACTATTTTTAAAGCGAAATACACGAAAATATAAAATGCGCGAAATTTTAATAAACGCTGAAAATAAACGCTGAAAATAAACACTTTTTAAATCACTTTCGCGAATTTCGTTTTTTAGCGTGTTTTGTGTTAGAAAATTATTTCGTCGTGTTTCGTATATTTCGATTGTTTCGTATTCTCAAAAAAATATTCTTCCCTTCCCTTAACTTCCTGTGAAAAAAATCTCCAACAATCATGCGTGAACAATTGGAGGACTTTGCGGTGCGGTTTTATTGATTATGTATGACGATCTCAATTCGATTATTTTTGGCTCGTCCTTCCGGTGTTGAGTTGTCGGCAACTGGTCGCGTTGATCCGTAAGCAATCGTCTTCATCTTCGGGCTACACTTCAACGTCTGCACACAATAATTCATCACAACACCAGCCTTAGTCGAAGCAATATCATGCTTCTGACTTGGATTCTTTGGGTCAATATCCAGACTGTCCGTATGTCCCTCAATATCAATTTCCGCATTGGGATATGCGGCGCTGATCTCTGTTGTCACCCGCCGCAACAACTCTTCAGCCGACGGCGTAAGTTTCCAAGCTGTCGGCATAAAAAGTTGTGTGTCCTCTATAATGACACGAACGCTATTTTTTTCGCCCCGCATTGTTGTTACGCCGTTCACATTGAATCGCGGCAACTCTCCCAATGTCGGCTCAAGTTGATTCTCTCGATTCGCGGTTTCGGAAATTGTGTCGGAGTTGGGCAAGTTATTGTTGGGTAAGTTGTTGTTGTTGGGTAAGTTTGACGGCAAAAGACCGTGCGGCTGCGGAGGCGTGTTGTCAAATGGGGAGTTGTCCAAAAGAGGTTCTGCTGTGTTATTACTTACTGATTCTTTTTTAACGTTATCGAGTTCCGCCTGCAACTCAGCAACACGGCGTTTCAATTCAACATTTTCAGCATCGTTGACGGTGTTTGTTGTGGTAATTTTTGCGGAGGTCGGTTGTGTCAAGTGTGACGGAATGATTGGGCGAAAAGCTTCGATGCGGCTGTTTTCAAACGGGGGCGAATTCGGTGTGGTGTTTATGTTGTTTGTGTGGTTGACTGATGCGGTGCCGGAAAAGAATGGCGGCGAGTCTGCGGGGTTGGTTTGGTTTGTCGGGATTGCGGGGTTTGCGGTTGGGACTGTTAGCGGGTTATTTGGGTTTACGGGAATTGCGGTGTTGGGTACGGTGAGAGGCGAAGCGGAGACCGGCTCGGCTTGTTGCGCGCGCGATTGACCGGTAAACAAAGCAGACCGATTTTGCGTAGAACGACAGCCAAAAGCACAAAAACACAAAAACAGAATCAGGATAACTTCGGCAAATTTTCCCGCTTCCAAATTCGCAAATTTGAGCTTCCTTGTCGCATTCCGCAAATACGCTTTTTGATCAATAAAAAATTTAAACGCAATCATGGTTATCGGATGTATTGTAGGTTTTGCCGCACACAACGCATTATGAATTTTCGTCAGCACCAAATCAACAATAACAGGTAAATCAAATCAATCACCGCCAAGCAAACCCGCGCAAATAAACAAAATACAAATCACAAGCAGCCGCAATGATCTCAAGAAAAAGATTCTACCTTGTGGAAGTGTACTCTATAAAATCATTTTTTATTTTAGAATTTTGGGAAAATTGTCATAAAAATAACAGAGTGCTTGCGCATTATGACGGTTGTATACTTTTTATACTTGCAAATTCCTTTTCGCCGTCACCATCTCCATAATTTTGTTACCGATATTGATCCCCGACTAACTCGCGCTTTACCAATTCGCGATGTACGCCCAACTTTACTTACCTTAATAACGATGTGACAAATGGAGTTGGCTACCTTATACGTTGCGTCGAATTTTTTACGCCCCAACGGAGCAAAAAGCCCATAGCACAGGGCAACGCCCTCGTTATACCACATAAGTTAGCTGCGAAGCGGCGAAGGACTGGAACGCGGGCGTCCCGCCCGCCTCTGTGCGTAATAGAACCGAATAAGTTTGGAAGGAACGCCAAAACGTGTTGGAGATCGTAAGGTGGGCAACCGACCGCTGGGCGGTTGCGTCGGCGTACTCGCCGACAATGGGAGCGGAACACGCATCAGCAAAACTAACACGCCCAAAACGTAGGGCGTTTTGGTTTTACCGGTGCGTTTTGGCGATCCAGTTGTCGGCTTGCGCCGACGCAACCGCCTGGCAGTCGGTTGCCCACCTTACGATCATCAATGCAAAAAAACTTGTGTGGTACAACGAGGCATCCCGCCCGCCTAAGTGCATTAGGAAACCGAACGAGTTTGGAAGGAACGCCAAAACGGGTTGGAGGACATTTGCCAACACGTTTTGGCGTTCAGTTCAAACTTTTTTGGTGCTATACTTTTTATACATGAGAATTCCTATTTAACAAATTAACAAAGTCATTGTGAAAATTTGTACAACAAATACTGAGTCTTAAATCGTTCCGCTCCTGGTTACCAACTTCCCCGCCCTTAGTAGCACAAAGTTCTCTCAATCCGCGCCCTTATTTTCCTTATTCTGTAGGCATTCTAATAAGGGAATAAGGGCGCGTAAT
>JAISQS010000172.1 GCA_031274045.1 Planctomycetaceae bacterium
TTCAACACCTCCGGTGTTGTTCCAATCCAAACCGAACACGCAAGTACAACGATACATGGTATCAACGTAAAAATAAATGATAGTCCAGAAAAGATGTGTGGTATAACAAGGGCAACGCCCTACGATAATTGATTACAAATAACCTTCGCCCCAACGGGGCAACAATATCGGACCAAGCGGAAGTTTTTAGTTTTCAGTTTTAATATAATCCTTACAGAAAACTCACTACTAAAAACTTCCACTATTGTTGATATTATTGGGGCGTTGCCCCGATTGGTGTTCGTGAATCCCTTTCGTAGGGCGTTGCCCTACGCTAATGTAGAGACGCAATGCATTGCGTCTCTACTTTCAGGGCGTTAATACAGCGAATAAAAGATACAATGTAACACCCCCACAAAATACGAAATAATCAGGAATTTTTCACAGGAAGATAAGGTAAGATAAGGGAAGATTACTAAAGATTATGGAAACTTTAAATATTCCTCTATTAACTCTTCTTCCCTTTCATCTTCCTGTGAATTATTAGGGAACTTTATTGTGTGTGTTGTATATTATCGGCTCTATTGTGGTGGAGTCAATTTTATTTTTTGTATTTTTAAGCGGCTTGCAATTGAATTTCCTTTGTGTTTTTTGGAAATTCATGTTGTCTTGCGGGTAGGTTCTTAAATTATTACGGATTCAAAGTGTATTTTTATTTATTTGTATTTTTTTTATCATCTGTTGTTCAGGTTGCGGTCGGTTTTACGCTGGCGATGTTCCTGCGCGAATGGTACTTGGAGGATAAGAAAAAGCAACTCGAAGCGAAAGCCGCTGCGAATCAGGAAGGTGAGGCGGACAATATTGACGCGGATGGTGCGGACAATATTGATGAAGGCGGGGTAAGGCGTGTTGATGAATCTGCGGCGGGTGATGGTAATATTGAATCCGGTTTGGCGGCTGGCGGATTGCAAGGCGACGCGAACCAAACGGCTGGTAATATTGCGGGTAATATTGACAACAATTCCCAAAAAAATGTGTCGCCGGATTCGGAATCTTTATCTGGAGAGTTGTCTGCTGCGTCTGGTATTTTGACTGGCGGCGATAAATCCGCTGCCGCTTCTGGTGCCGAATCCGGGCAAACGGCGGATTCTGAAATTATGGCGGGTGATTCTGAAATTGGTGATGGTCAAGTTTCGGGTGAATCTTCGGCGTTTAGGGTTGATGAGATTATTGGCGGGATGTTGAGTGAATCACCTGATGCGATACCGACGGATATTTCTGAGCAGATGAATGAGTTTTCGTCGGACATTTTTATAATGGGTTCGCCCGACGCGGCTGAAATCCCTGCCGATTTCGAGCCGGAAACCAATTCACCAAACGACGACTTCCTCTCCAGCGTGAACAACTCCCAAAACGATAATTTCCCCGACAGCACAACAACGATTGATGATCTTGACAATATATCTTTGTCGGCGGTTGATGATTTTGGCGGTGCGGCGGCGGATGATTTGGTTGAGCGGAGTTATTATGACAAGACGTTCGGGGCGAGCGAGATAACGGACAATGACTTTGCCAATATGCCCAAAGAAGACGGTGAAGGAGCGGCTGGTATATTGGGAGATATTTCGCCGATAGCGGTTGAGGTTTTGGGTGAGGATTTTGATTTCGGCTCGTTGTTGGCGGAATCGAAGGTTGTGGACACCGCCGTCAAAAAAAACACAACAGAAACCGATTCAATCAACAACCAAACAACAACCAACTCCCCACAAAACGGAACATCAGAACCAGTTCCCAATCCGACAACAGAATCGGAATCGGAGTCGAAATTGAAACCGGATTCTGATTCGACAACCGAATCGGAGTCGAAACCGGATTCTGATTTGACAACAGAAACTGAATCGGAGTCGGAGTTGAAACCGGATTCTGATTCGACAACTGAAACTGAACCGGAGACGAAACCGGATTCTGATTCGGCAACGGAGACGGAGACGAAACCGGATTCTAATTTGGCAACGGATTCTGATTCGACAACGGAGACGGAATCGGAGACGGATTCTGATTCAGAAGTGGGAGCAAAATTGGAGTCTGAGTTGGAGACGGAGTCTGTGTTAGAAACGGAGTCAAAATCTGGGGCAAATTTAGAGTCAGAGTCAGAGTCTGCGTTAGACTCGGAGTCAAAATCTGGGTCAAAGTTAGAGTCAGATTTAGATTCGAAGGCGGGATTGGGTGGTGGAGTGTTTGATATGTCTCCGATATTGGTTTCGATGTCTGCAATGGGTGAGGAAAAATTTTCAGAGCGTTTGCAATCTGCGGTTCCGGAGTTTTCGTTTGGGATGGTTGAGCGAGCGGATGTGATTTTGTCTGATGCGGAACAATCTTTCACCGAAATTTCCCCGCCAATCTACACACGAAAAAACAAAAAATCAAACCCAAAAAATAAATAATCAGGAAAATTTCGCGCATTTCGCGTTAAAAATAATTTTTAGAAATTACTTTTCGTTTATTTCGTATTTTTCGTCTGGTTCGTATCTCAAAAAATATGTGTGGTAACGTTTGGCGGTTTTGTGTTTTTTGGTTATGCGATTTTTTTCTTTGGGACTCTTAGGTTGAAGAGTCCGAAGATGTCTTCTTGGTTTAATCCTTTTGACATGTTGCAGCCGCGTGCGCCGGACAGGATTAGTTCGGATAACTCCCGCTTTTCACGCAACACACGATCTATCCGCTCCTCAACCGTATCAACAGAAATAAACCTCGTCACCGTCACCGGTCCCGCCGCTCCAATCCTATGCGCACGATTTATCGCCTGATCCTCCACCGCAGGATTCCACCAACGATCAAACAAAAAAACATACTCAGCAAATTGCAAATTCAAACCAACACTACCAGTCGCATAACTCATCAAAATAACATGCTTATTCTTGTCGTCACGAAACTCTTTTATCTTGTCGTCGCGGAATCTTTGAGGAATGTTACCGTGATACTCAACAACACCAAAACGCTCAAGATGACCCTTCAACCAACGCAACGTCTCAACCCATTGACTAAAAACAATCGCCTTGCGTCCACTTTGGGCAACCTCCTCAATATTCGCAGCCAACCTCTCCAATTTTGCACTTTCACCCGTCGCTGGATCGAAGTTGCAAATTTGCTTCAACCTCATCACCAACTCAAAAACCTGCGGAATCGTAACACAATCACCCGACTCCGTTAATCGTAAAACGCCGTCATTTTCTGCCATCCGGTATGTCTCAGATTGACTCGCTGTCAGTTCCAGCATCGCGTCGTTTACTAATTTGGGAGGCAAGTCTGTCAACACCTTGTCTTTTGTTCTTCGCAAAATATGTTCGCCGACAATATTGCACACCTCCGTCGGTCGCAATCCCGATTCAAGAAAACCCGGCGCAAGAAACTCAAAAATACCAACAAGGTCTTCCTGCGAATTTTCTATCGGCGTTCCCGTCAACGCCCAATTTCGCCGACGCGGAATCGCACGAGCAGCTTGAGCGGTTACATTGCCGCGATTCTTTATACGTTGCGACTCGTCAAGAATTACAAGATCAAATTGCAATCCGCCCTCGCCGCGCGGAACATCAAAATACTCACGATCCCGATGCAACAACTCATAATTCGCAATCCGAACCGGAATACCCGGTAACTGCCAAAGCCACTTGCGGCGAGCTGGCGTGCCGTCAATTATCTGAACATTTATTTCCGGAGCCCAAAGAGAAAACTCACGCCGCCAGTTCGTCAACAAAGGCTTCGGACAAACAAGAAGCACCGTCCGAACCTCACCAGTACGCAACAACAAACGCAATGTTGTAATAGCTTGCATGGTTTTGCCCAAACCCATCTCATCCGCAAGAATCGCAAACTCCGCACTATACAGAAAAGCAATCCCCTGACGCTGATACGGAAACGGCTCAAACGGCATATCAAGCGTCGGCAAATGCAAAATAGACTCAATAGGAGGTTGCAGAATATAGTTGAGTCTGTCCTCAATCTTTATCGCATCACGCGGGACATTGATTCGGGTCACTTTGGACAAATCTTCAAAACTAAACGTCCCAACAGCATCATCATTGACATCATCGCCCAAAATCAACGCACCACGATCCGACCCAACTTGACCGCCAAACTCACCACCGCCAACCAACCCCAAATCAATACCACCCTCACCACCATCACCATCACCGGCTACACTAATTCCGCCAACTTCACCGTTATTGATTAGCAATTCATCGTGATTGTGTTCGTTAGAATCGACGGCATTACTACGCCGCGAAATAACCTCATCAGCAGGCGCATCAAAAAACCAACTCCGAGAACCAATCAACATCTTTGACCGAATCGAAAGAGATGCCACCTGAACATTGAACGCAATAGGCAAAGACGTACTATTGACATTTATATTCGCCGACCGAATCAAATCACGATTCATATTGTCAGAATGAATACTAACCTTCAAATCAGTTTCCGATTGCACTCGATCCATCATGCCAAGATAAAAAATAAAATTCCACCACCCAAAAAAAGAAACAACACCAAACAATAACCGCCAAACCCGCCGCAAAATTTCTGATTATTTCGTTTTTTGTGGGGCTTTTACATCGTGCCTTTTATTAAGCACTGTGTCAATGCAATGTATCAACGCCCTGAAAGGGCAAAATATCATAGCGTAGGGCAACGCCC
>JAISQS010000180.1 GCA_031274045.1 Planctomycetaceae bacterium
TGTATGTATCTTGGTGAGTGGGAGGTTTGAGGTGGGACTTCGTGTTCGCTGCTTTGTGTGTTTTAAAATTTTGTTTTTACCTATATCAATTACGTCGGGGGTGAGAGAAACTTTCGGCGGTGGTATATTAACCGTATAAAAAAATGAGTAGCGGTATAAACATTGAAGAACTTGTTGCGGGTCATGTTAAGGATACAGATTCTTTTCATATTCCGTTTTGTCATGTTCATATTCCACAATTTCTCGTTGATATTGGGATAACCAAGTTTGTTTTGATTGAGTTTGCGGTTGTGGTTTTGATGTGTGTGATATTTTTGCCTCTTGCGGTTAAGATTCGCGGCGGTCAGCCGGTTAAGGGTCGATTTTGGAATATGATTGAGGTGTTTTTGCTTTACATGCGTGATGAGGTAATTGTCCCGTCTATTGGCAAACAACATGCCTCTGCGTATCTCCCTTATCTTTGGACTTTGTTTTTTTTCGTTTTGTTTTGCAATCTTGGCGGTATGCTTCCTTGGGCTGGTTCTCCGACGGGTTCGGTGATGGTGACGGGTGTTTTGTCAATTTGTACTTTGGCGATAGTTATTGTTACGGGGATAATTCATCATGGATTTACCGGATTCTGGCTTGGTATGATTCCTCCAATGGAAGGAGCGATTGGTATTGTTTTGGCACCTTTTATGTTTGTGTTGGAGCTGTTTAGTTTTTTTGTCAAGCATTGTTCGTTGTGTATTCGTCTTATGGCGAACATGTTTGGCGGTCACCTTATGATAGCAGTTTTTCTCGCGTTTATTCCGATGTCCGCATGGGCAATTTATGCGTGGCTTCCAATAACATTTTTGGTTGTTGTTACTGTTGTTTGTATTAGTTTTCTTGAGTTGTTTGTTGCATTCCTTCAGGCGTACATTTTCACTTTTTTGACCTCCGTGTATATCGGAATGGCAATCCACCAACATTGACGGACTGTATTTTTTGCGGCGGCACAATTCTATTTTGACAAATTTTTTTGACAAATTTTTTTGTGCTGTTTCAAATTTACCAAAATCTGTCTTTCGGTGTGTTGTTCATTTAATTAAGTATAAAACTTTAAAACTTTAACTAGATTCAAAGGAGAATTTCCGTGAACAGAATTTCGCGAATTATTGTGATGGGTTTCGTATTGTTATCGGTGTTTTCACCGGTTGCGGTTTTTGCGCAAAGCGGCGACGCAAGTGGTGCGGCAAGCGGTGTGGCATTGGTTTCAAAAACGTCGCTTGGTTATCTTGGTGTCGGTATTGGTGCCGGACTTGCGGCTATTGGCGGCGGTATAGGTATTGGGCTTATCGGTTCGAGGGTTATAGAAGCGGTTGCCCGACAACCGGAAATGCTCGGTCAACTCAGAACGTTGATGTTTATCACCGCAGCACTCGTCGAAGGTCTTGCCTTGTTTGCTTTGGTTATTTGTATTCTTTGTCTGTTTATCGGTTCGTAATATTTGGTCGATACGCCATGTTACGGGTTGCTTCGTGATAATTGACATGCAACAACACACGACGAATTTCGTCACCGTAAAACGCGTCGTATATCAATGGACAAATACCGATTGGACAAAATTACAACAGAACCGGTACGGCGATATCGTCCGATAGTTAATACTGCCGTAATTTAAACGATTTCATTTTTTGTTGTGTATGAATTTATTGCTTTAACGCCCTGAAAGTAGAGACGCAATGCATTGCGTCTCTACATTAGCACGGGGCATCGCCCCGTGAATCGGTGATAATAAATTCAGCCCTGTAAGGGCGAAAGCAAGGAAGCGTCTAGCGGCTTGCGCCCTTACAGGGCTGGATTATATTGCGATTCCACTCACGGGGCGATGCCCCGTGCTAATGCTTGATGCCCCTTCGGGGCTAATAATACGCAAACCACGATGTAAATCCTAAATTCATTGACAAAATTTAAATTACAACCGTAATTTAAATTACAGCCGTATTAGTCCAATAGTTGTTCCGATGTGTTGCCGAAAATTGTTGATTGATCAATTTTGTTGATCGATCAATCGTTGAGCAGTAATTCAATGACAGTTAATCAATATATGGTTGTTGTATCGATTGATCACGGTGACTCAATTTTCGCAATACTTCAGTGCTGTGTCAAACTCTCTGATTGTTGTACACGTTGTTGTAAAAAGTCAGAGAGATTTAACGAAATATTCAATGACTGTGCTTGCCTTAATTTTTTTGGCGGGGGCAGACAAAAAAATGAAATAATAAAATGAGATTGCAAAATCTAAATAATATTGCGGGAAAGATCAGACCAATTTTTGTTCTGTTTTTATTTTCGCTGTTTCTGTTTTTGGCTACGTTTTTTGTGGCGGCGGTGTTGACGGGAGTTGAGGTTTCGGCTGCTGTTGAGGCTGATGTTGTTGGTGCGGGTTCGTCTGTTGAGTCTCATGCGGAATCTCATAAGGTGCCGAGCATGAATCCGCTTGAGGTTGCGTCGAACACTGCGATTTGGTCGTTGGTGGTTTTTCTTTTTGTGGTAGCGGTGCTGGGCAAGTTTGCGTTTAAGCCTATTGCGAAAGCTCTTGATGAGCGTGAGGCAAATATTGCGGAGACAATCGCGTCGGCTCAAAGAACGAATGACGACGCGAAAAAATTGCTGCAACAGTATCAAGATAAATTGGACAGTGCCAGAAATGAGGTGCGGCAAATTCTCGACGCGGCAAGAAAAGACGCGGAAAAAGTTGCGGAAGAAATTGTTGCCAAATCGCGAGAAGCTGCTGTCCAGGAACGGGAGCGGGCAATGCGTGAGATAGAAAACGCGACCACGTTCGCGTTGCAAAAGATCGCCGAACGCAGTGCAACTCTTGCGACAAACTTAGCCGGAAAAATTATCCGCGCAGAAATCAAACCGGAACAACATCGCGACTTAATTCGCGGATCGTTAGATGAGTTTGTGCGAACTTGA
>JAISQS010000228.1 GCA_031274045.1 Planctomycetaceae bacterium
GCTCCGCTTGCACGGGGTTATCAATGTTCAACACCTCCGGTGTTGTTTTAGTCCAAACCACACACGTAAATAAAACGATTTGATCCACCAACACGAAAACATTAACGAAAATAACCCCCCACAAAATCCGAAATAAACACACTTTTTACACTTGAAATTTCCTCTTTTATAAATTTACAGTGAAAATTTGTACAACTAATATTGAGTCTTAATCGATTCGCAACAGGTAACCAATTTCCCCTCCCTTAATAACCATGAAGTAGAGACGCACTGCATTGCGTCTCTACATTATGCGCCCTTATCCCCTTATTGTTTGAGTAGAGACGCAAATCATTGCGTCTGTACTTTCAATTTCGAATCGCCAAAAAGTCAAAGCACATCGCTACATTGGATTCAATTCGCCTCAAATTTGATCGTGGACTTTATGCTTAACGAATAAGGGGACAAGGGCGCGTGGATGGGGGGCTAATTGGTTATTAAGGGATGGGGAAGTTGGTCACCAGTCACGAATTGGCAAAGACTCATTGCCGGTAAAAATATCATTTTGATTGCGATAGTGATTGGAATTTTCAAGTGTAAAAAGTATATTACGGTCAAACTAATTTTAGCACGTCTCAATTTTTGTCTGATAATTTGTCATCCAATTTCTTAACGCGATATTTGCGGCATCTCTGATTGCGATTGAGTGTTCGTTGATGAGTGATTTGATGACGTTTACAGCGTCTTTTGTTAGTACGTAGCTTAGTGCTTGTATTGCGGCGACTCTTGTGTTTGTGTCATCGTCCCTAATTGCGATTTCGATCAATCTTTCTTGAAATTTTTCAGCGTATCCTGTCGCGGCAGCCGCACTGCACGCGGTCAAACGTCTAATCGCAATCGGCGAAACAATATCATCACTAATCACTTTCAACGTGTACGGATCAACTATTCGCACGTACCGCCCCAATGTTTTTACGGTCTCTTGTGTCATTTGAGTTATTCTTGCCTCAAATGATTCGATGTGCAATTCAGGAACGGTATCGTAAATTGCCTTGCGAATTTCCTCTTCCGGTCTCTCTACTAATTTTACAAAATGTTGCTCGACACCTTTTACGTCTCGCGATTTCAACAAGCGAAAAATCATTGCACAAGTTGTCGGATCCGGATCGTTTATTGAGTCTAGCAGGAGGGCGTTGACATCGTCTCCGATTAGTCGTTTTGTTGCGTCAACAGTTGCTCGTCTTGCTTCGGCGGACGGACTTTTCATAAAGAATCGGTAAAGCCGAATCTTCCGGTCTTTTGACATACCCGAATATTGGATAAGCTGAATCGCGTGCGGCTCATAACCCTCAACCAAATCCGCCAACACCGCATTGCCGAATTCAAGCCAATCAAAATGCTTAAACCGCTTCAAACTATCCTTCATGTCGTCATTAGGCTTCAACCCAACAACCTCCAGCAATTTTTGGACAAATAATTTATCCGAACGACGGCAAATTATCTCATCCATAACAGCCGGACTATCATTGTCGCCAACGAAACTCAAAAGAAGCCGAATGTAACTCACATGTTCATTCGACAAGAGAAGTTCCGTTGCCCGCACACAAGCAGCCGAACGGTGATCGCTAAGCACCGTCTTCAACGGATCATAATCCTTCTTCGTAACTATCAGCAACGACTTTATCACCTCATCAACACGATTCACCGCAAAACGCTTAATCGGCGCGTCAAGCTGTTGAACAAACCAATCACGCCGCCGATCAAGATTACGCCGCTCAAGATCAGTAGGGCATTGGGCAAGATCCGTGTAAAAAAACTCCGAGAGTGTTATGAGCATATTGCGTGCCAATTGGGCAAGTTTCTCATCCGAACTCTCTATATTACTCACCACAAACGGAAGCACCTCATACAACTTATGCCGCAACACAACATCCGCAGCCGATGCCCGCAAATCCTCCTTGCCCGACCTCAACGCGGCATCCGTAATACGTGTAAGCCGATCACCGGAAACATGCGACCAAACCAACTCATCACGCAAAAAACACTCAAACAACAAAACATAAAGCCTTGACTCCTTCTTGAGAAAGAGCGCGTCAAATACCGCCCGACGAATGTCCGCGTCAGCATTGCCCAACAACGGAACTAACACCTCCGTAGATATTGGATTCTGCGACTTGCCCAAAAATTTTATCGTTCGTTCAACAAATTCAGACATCGAAATTCTATTAGTCAAAGTATTGGAGTTACTGGTTGGAAATTTTTTCAAACTGATCGTGATTTTTGCGGTCTATTATTCGGTTCGTGCAATGCCATTTGTAAGCACGCAGATAGTATAGATTTTAAAGATATTCGCAGATGAAGAAATGCAATGAAATCTATCTGCGTAAATCCTGATTATCTGTGTTATCTGCGTGCTAAAAAAATTTAATCCTCAAACCATTTAAGAATAAACTCATTCAATTTTTCAACTGATTCCGCAAATTCAGGATCGACCAGCGACTTCTGCAAATATTCACGATCAAGAAAAATTTGAACAGGACAGTTTGGTACATATTTTTGAGCAATATTTGTGAGCAATGTCCTGTCTTTTTTATCGTTAATTTTGTGATAATTACAGACATCATTGAACAATGGCAAATGACCCGTATTTGAGCCAAACATATTAAATAAATTCATCGCCGCAAAAAAACAATATAGTAAAAATGACAACCCCGCCAAACAAAAATTACCGCAGACGAAAAAACATCTGCGGCATATTAGACGACCCGCAATAAATTTTCATTCACACTCACAGACACTTCAACACAATACCCGCATTCACTCTTTGAGTGTCAACCTTTGATTGTCAACGAAAGCCATCAACGCAAAAAGTATACACAATTCCAAAAAAATCACAAATAGCAATTTTTCAAAAAACTGATCTTTCCCTATTATCGAATAATTGTTACAGTACGCAAAGTGTCCTCGTACCCGTCATGCAACTTTCCCACATGACACCGAAACCAATACAACAACAAGATTCGCCTTCATCGCAACAATGAAGACATTGGACTAATGACAACTTTGTTATCCGAAATTTTAATTTTAAACTGATGCTTGTAAACAACAACTTTTCATACTAGGACTTTTTGTTATGAATTTAATATTTTACAAATTGAATTTAGCGGGATTATTTGCGCAACGTTTTTTTGTAGTTCGGTTGCGTGGTATTCTGAGTGTGGTTGGTATATTTTTTGCCGTTATGTTTTTGGGTTATGGTTTGAATTATGGCGGGCAGGCGGACTTGCCAAAGGGCGTGTCGGATCGCGAGTCGGAACAGTTCAGGATTGACAATGAGCTTGTGGCTGGGAAGTATTCGGTCAAGAGTGTTATGTATTTTTTGGACAAAGATTTTTTGGGTCAAATTGGCGGCAATGGTGAGATGACTCATTATTCGGCATCGCGGGATTCGTTTACTTTGCTTATGCCGTCGTTACGAATTCAGACGCGGCTTTCGGCGACGGAAACGCGGAATGAGGTGGAATCTTTGGTGAAGAGTGTCACTGTTACAAAAGAGCCGATTGATCCGAGATTGATGTTTGTTGTGAAGCCTGTTTTTAAGATTGACGCTGATAATAATTCGGGGCAAATGTCTTTGCAATCTGCATGGGTTGATTACAAATTGACGACAGAAAATCTTTCTGATGCAAATATATCAAAAAAGTATTTTGATTTCTGTGATTTATCGTGTTATTTGAATTGTAGGGTTGCGAGTTCGTATCGTCCGTTGTTTCGTCTTGAGGTCAATCGAATTTTGCGCAAAGAAAACCTCTTCCCAAAAACAATAAGCACAACCTTCTACCCAAACGGAAAAATCATAAACGCACAAGAAGAAAATATCACAAGCAAACACAAAATAATAAAAAGATTGACCAACGAAGATAAAACAAAAATAAATCAAATTCTATCCGCTATGGACACCTTCAAAACAGTAACATTCGAAGAATACCAAAAAGCAATAAAAAACGAAAAATAAATTCAACGTTAAACCGACAACGGGAGCGAAACACGTCATAAGGCTTTCGCCAGAAATTAACCGGCAAATTTTTTTGTTTTTATGTAATATATCAGTGAAATACATCAACTCTGTAGAAAAAACGTAATACATCAGTGAAATATCTGCATTAAATCAACCTGATTACAATAAAATTCCCAAC
>JAISQS010000267.1 GCA_031274045.1 Planctomycetaceae bacterium
AAAAAAAACAACAAAATTCAATAAGTCGGCGAATCATACAAGAATCGAAAAAATTTTCAAGACGCAACAGAAAAAGATTAAAAAAATAAATCGTCCGAGTCGGTTACTACTTGTTGTATACTTTTTGCGTTTGATAATTTCTTTTTTTTAATGTCATCGTGAAAATTTGTATAACCAATATCGAGTCTCAACCAATCCGCAACTGGTTACCGATTCCCTCTCCCTTAGTAACACAATGTTCCCCCCAATCCGCGCCCTTATCCCCTTATTAAAACATTGTGAATAAGGGGATAAGGGCGCGTGATTGGGATAGCTTCGTTGTTATTAAGGGTGGGGAAATTTGTACCAGTTGCGAGTCGTTTGTGACTCAATATCCGTAGCTCAAATCGGTAACAATATCATTTTGATTGCGATAGTGAAGGGAATTTTCAAGTGTAAAAAGTTTAACATTTACCTTACGTTTCCTAACTCATAAACCGCTCCATTTCGTCGGCAGCAAACTACCGCCGCTAACGAATGCGACCGCGTATCTTCTGTTATTTTGCGGTGTTTTAATTTCTTGGGAACGGGTCGGTGATTGGTGGTTGTGGTGTTGGAGTTGGGTTTGTGTTTGGTGTTGGGTTTGTTGGGATGAGTTGGCGTGGTTGTGAGGTTGTTTGTACTTGTACTGCCGACGATGATCCTTTTCTTTGGTAAAAATTCAACGAATGCTCCGAGAGCAATTTCGTTTGCGGTTCAACTTTGCCCGCAATAACATCCTCGTTGTATGGACTAATGAGTTCTGCTCTGATTCGGTGCATTCCGCCTTGTTCAGCTCTTGTGACAACTTTAAGCACGACGGTTTGTTCTGCACTCACGGCTGGGATAATTTCAAATTCAACAACACCATTCTCAATCTTACTCACTCCGGTTCCGCCAATTGTTGAAATAGGTTTTAGTCCGTTGCCGCAATAGACCAACAAAGCGACTTTTTCGGCTGCTTTGGTGCCTCTGTTTGTTACGTTTATTACGAACACGGCATCTTGTCCGACTTCGATTGGTCCCAACGGAGTCTCGACGTGCATTCTCAAATCCGCCATCGCTTCCGCAGTGAAAATGCTTGCGCATTTCGCTACCGAGCCGTCTTTGTCGCTGAGCATTGTATCGATTTTGCACAATCCTTCACGATTCGGATTGCATACAACAGTCGCGACAAATTCAGTGTCTATCGGCAACAAATCAATATTCCAACGTACTTGATTTTGAGGAGTAATTTCACCGCTGTTTGTGCTTGAAATATATTTTGCGCCGATTGGAATTGTTGTTGTCAAGTCGAGATTTTTCGCGTCTGCGTTTCCTGAATTTTTTAGTGTAATTGTAAATTCCGCCGGTGTTCCTACGAATTGTGTTTCGGCTGTTGTTACTGTCATTGTGACTTCGGGTCGTAGTATTGTGACTCTTTTTGATGCTTTTGCGCTGACGTTGTATGAACCTGTTGCTTGGATGTTTATGTCGATGCTTTTTTGTTGTTTTCCCGCGTAGACATCGACAGCAATCGCCTTCTCCTCGCCCGCACGAATCAACGGAAACGTGTACTCCTTCAACGCCGAACCTGTCCCCAATAACTCCAACTTAACCTTCTCCGCATCGCCCCCGCCGACATTGCGCACCGTCAAAACATACGACGCATCTTTCCCCCACAATATCTCGTTTGGTCCTTGAATATCCATCTCGATTACAGGTTCTTCGACGGCGATTGTGGCTGTTGTCGGCTGCCGGAAAAAATCGTAATGAATTTTTAAATCAATAGCTTTTCGTTCTTGCGGGACAAGTGACAACTCGATCAATGCACTTTGATTCGGTTCAAGTTTTCCGATAAGCCAAACGAGATCGCGTGCGTCTTTTTTTGCGATTTCTTCTTGCAGACTGATAGCACCTACGCTCACTCCCGGCGGCGGTAACTTTATCCAATTCGGAATCTCAATAGTGAGTATAACTTTTTCTGCTGTTGCTCCGCCTCGATTGCTCACACGCACACTGTATTTTGACTCACGCCCAACAATCACCTTCGAATCACCCTCCGCCTCAACCTCAATCAAAGGACTCTTTGTCAATCGTTTTTCTAATGTAACTGTCGGATTGATTTGTGCCGGTTGTTTGTGTTGCGGTTGTGCTGGTTGTTGCCGGTTTGTTGTATTTGGCTGATTTTCTGCCGACGGGTAAGTATTGATGAGTTCGGGAGATTGATTTGCAGTGGTATTCCAAGGACTAGTACCTGTTCCGCGTCCGGTTGTTGCAATTCCATCTGTTGAATCGCTGGAGTGCATGCTTGTTGCGTTGTATCGCAAAGTTGATGGTGTTGATGGTTGAACGGTTGTTTGATAGGGATCATCGTATGGTTGCGGTTCCATTGGAAACGTTGATCGAGGAGTCTGGTGATGATCATGTCTCGGTACGTTGCCGCTACCGTTGCCGTTAATAAAATTTTCCGAACGAGTCACACGCGGCGCAACATCAAAAGGTTCGTCAAACTCAATCGGATTATTTGGATTGTAATTTCCATAAGTGCCTTGAATCGGCTTTTCGCTTATGAAATTGTGCTGTGCAAAATAACCATTGCGTAATTTACTCAAGCGATCCGCCGCGTTTTCGACTCCACTGTCTATATCACCGATAACTCTGATTGACGAATTGGTGTTACGTTCCGGTTGCGGAGTGCGGCGTGACGGTTCTGTTGCCGGTGCGTTGCCAATATCTCTCAATGTTGACGGGTTTGTCGGCGAATCGCCGTTTCGGATGGAAGCGGGAACAGTCGTAGGTTTGGGAGGAGTGAGAGGTTGCGCGGGCGCAATTTGACGCGGGCGTTGTTCGCGTTCATTATCAATTTTGTCAACACCATCTTTCTCATCCTCATCATCGTCATCGCCCAAAATTGTCCTACGAATCCGCTCAAACAGACCCGGCTTCTTCGCCTCCTTTTGTCCAAGCAAATTAGCATCCGACGGCGACGCACTACGATAATCCGTCAACACATTGGACGTATGTTGTGACGGCTGAGACGCGTTGACTATACGGGAATTAACCGCACGCGAATTATTACGAGCTTGCGAACTCACTTTTTTATTGGGCGCAACGGACGAATTCTGATTCCGTATATCTTGGGATGACTCGGAATAATCGTCTGATGTTTTGACTGATATTTTGTCTGACGAATTTATTGCCGAATGATTTTGGAATGCGGCGGCTGCTGCTTGATTGGGCAAGGGGAGCGGTTGCTGCGCGTAAGTCAACAAATGCGATTCGGACAAAAAAAACCCAAATAACAAAAGAAACATCCCCGAAACAAATCTGACAATAATCAATCTGCCTGATGAACGTGCCATTTCTGAATCCTCACTTTAATAATAATTACGGACAATATACCGGAGCCAACATGACAGTAAGCCACTCACACTACAACAAACATAATTCAAAAAGGTAAAATACCATTGGACTACCGCCAATTCGATGTCCCGAAATTAAACTAACCGGTACGCAAATGTCGGCTTATCAAATCAGTCTCATTGCCAAAGCCGTCAAAAAAATCCAATTTGGTAACATGGATAAAAATGACAAACTACAAAAACAAGTAAACCTGAACCTGAAACCAAAATATGCTTTATCAGGTTATATCGACTTTAATGAGAATAGTGATTAGTTGACTTTGCAGATTATTACAATTTTAAAGAAAAAAACGGCAGAAACCCGATTTTCACAAGAAAGGTAACAGAACGCGATCCGGTGATTGCGCTGCGCTACATCACCGGTTATGCATGATGTCACCGCTGCGCGATTACCAAAAAAAACACATTAACAGATGTATGGTATAACGAAGGCGTCCCGCCCTCGTTATACAACACATCTTTTTGATTTGCGTTGTGAATCAAATAGTCCGGTTTTTAGTGTTGGTTTGGATACGAACAACACCGGAGGTGTTGAATTTTCTGTGTTAAACTTTACTGCCCCCGTGCAAGCGGAGCGCAGCACGGGGTAAGGTGTGCGCGAAGAACGAACCCCGTAGGGGTTCAACTCCAACGTGCAGTTTTTGTGGCGTTAATCACACGCATTAAGTTATTACTTGTACGAGCATTAAAAACAATCGGTATAGTTGAACCCCTACGGGGTTCGTGTGAGTTCGTACATTGTACCCCCGTGCTGCGCTCCGCTTGCACGGGGTTATCACTGTTCAACACCTCCGGTGTTGTTTTAGTCCAAACCACACACGTAAATAAAACGATTTGATCCACCAACACGAAAACATTAACGAAAATAAATCCCCACAAAATCCGAAATAATCAGAAATTTTTAATATAATTCTTACAGAAAACTCACTACTGAAAACTTCCATTGTTGTTGATATTATTGGGGCGTTGCCCCGAGTTGTATTCGTGAATCTCTTTCGTAGGGCGTTGCCCTACGCTATGAGCTTGTTGCCCTTTCAGGGCGATGATACTGCGATGAAAGACACAATGTAACACCCCCACAAAATCCGAAATAATCAGGAAAATTATAGAAGAATTTAGAATATTTTTTTTGCCCTAAACAAATACAAACGCAATTAGAAAACAACGTGGTACGGTGTGTATAGATTACCACAAAAAAATATTTTCAAACATCAGAAAATCAAACCACCGAAAACGCAGAGAAAAAACATTATTTGCTTTCTCTCCACGTCCTCAGTGGTTTTTTATTTTTAGAATTCGTTTTACCACTTGTCTAAATCAATATCAATTTTATTGACACCGCGATTCAAAACAAACTGTTTCGGTATACCGTGAATATTCGGCGGTAATACCGGTTCGTATGCTTCTTCGCCGTTTGTCCCTGTTGGTACAGGGGCATATTTTTCGACAATAATTTGACATTCACCTTGCATAGGTCCTGCGCCTTTCGTAATTACATATTTGCCGTCGGCATCTGTTTCCGCTCCTGCACCGGGTCCGGCAATTGGTTTAATCGTCACCATTGCACCCACAAGCGGTTTGCCTTCATACGTCACAACGCCTTCGATTCCAACACGCTCAACACTCTTGCTACAACCAGAAACCATAAGGAACATAGCCATCACAAGAAATGTCACTAAATACTTTTTGTTCATTGTTCAAATTTTTTGTTAGTTGCTAAATTGTAATTTGACAGATT
>JAISQS010000357.1 GCA_031274045.1 Planctomycetaceae bacterium
CTCCTCAAAATTACGCTCAAAAGACAACGAACAAATCCCATGTTACCTCATAATTTTCGACAGACGCAGCGAAGATAAAAAAGCTACATGGAAAGAACGAATAAGTTGGAGCGTCGAGGCTAACGACGTAACGGTTCTAGGATGCTGAAAAATTCGAGTGGCGTTGTCATACGTAACAGTCATTTAACCATTCAACCAAAACCAAAAAATTATGTCAAAAAGACCAGTCCGATTTTTTAACACAACAGGTCCATGTAATCCTGATGATCATTACATGCTTCCGCCAGCGGAGCGGTTGCAAGGTGCGCAGTTACACCGATATATTAAGGATAAGCTATATTGGGTTCTACACGCCCCACGCCAAACCGGTAAAACAACTTTCTTGCAAAGTTGGATGCGCGAAATCAACTCCAGCGGCGATGTCACCGCGTGTTATGTGACTATTGAGGCAGCACAAGGAGCCTCGCTCGAAATAGGAATGCCCGCAATCACAGAGTCCATTCAACAAAGTGCCAGAGATCAAGGTTTGCCGATTCCAAATATCGGGTCGGACATTCCGTTGTCGATGTTGCGTTCGGTGCTGAGCGATTGGTCGGTACTTGTTGCACCTAAGCCGCTTGTTGTTTTGTTTGATGAAGTTGATGTTCTCGAAGGCGAAACGATGATCAGCTTCCTTCGCCAACTCAGAGGCGGATTCGCAAAACGCGACATAGGAATTTTTCCAACTTCAATCGCACTCGTCGGCATGTACGACTTGAAAGATTACCTCGTTGCAACAAAAGACGGAAAACCACTCAACCCCGGTTCACCGTTCAATATAAAAGAGGACTCAGCAAGTATCGGTAACTTTTCCAAAGAAGATATTACACGTCTTTTTGCACAACGTACCACCGAAACCGGACAGCAGATCACACAAGAAGCCATTGATTACGTTTGGGAACAATCCGGCGGACAACCTTGGATTGTCAATTCACTTTTTAAACGTGCAACATTGCGGATTCTTGAAGCGGATAATTACGAAACAGTAACGCTTGACCATATCTATCAAGCCCGCGAACAAATGATTCTTGCAAGGGAAACGCATTTGGATGCGTTGGCGTTTCGGTTAAAAGACCCGAATATACGTTATGTAATGGAAACGTTGATGACGGGTGAGATTGATACGAGATTGAGCGAGAGTGATGCGTTTCGGCAATGTTTGGATTTGGGATTAGTTGCTAACAACGACGGTGAGTTGATGGTTGCGAATCCGATTTACCGCGAAACATTGGCAAGAGCGATTGCTTATGGCTCACAGATGATGATGCCAAAGCGTGATACATTCCGTTGGCAAAAAACTGATGGTTCGCTGGACATGGATTTGTTGTTGAAAGAGTTTCAAAAATTCTGGCAAAGACATTCAGATGTGTGGGCGTTGACATCGGATTACACTGAGGCGTTTCCACATCTTTTGCTGATGGCATTTTTGCAACGAATTACGAACGGCAACGGTCGAATTGAACGAGAGTATGCGGCTGGTCGCGGGCGCATGGATTTGTTCATTGAATATGAAGGTCAATCATATATCATCGAGATAAAACTTATCCATGATTACGATACGTTAAAGGCAGTCAAAAAAGAAGGTCTTGAACAAATCCTTGAGTACCGTAATAAATTTGACAAAACGATTCCATGTTATCTGATCATTTTCGACAGGCGCAGTGAGGACAAAAAGTTACCTTGGGGAAAGCGGATTACTTGGAATATTGAAAACGGAGTCGTTGTTATTGGATGTTGAATTGTGTTATAACGATAACGTATGGTCACCATAT
Source organism: Planctomycetaceae bacterium (assembly GCA_031274045.1). Lineage (GTDB taxonomy): Bacteria > Planctomycetota > Planctomycetia > Pirellulales > Thermoguttaceae > WRKP01. The sequence continues at coordinate 1,812 of JAISQS010000357.1, forward strand.
CTCCGCGTCATTCGTAGCCAATAGGCAACAAAACCGCGCTCTTACTTTCATTCATTTTATAGCGTTTTAGTAAAGTAATAAGGACGCGGATTGGTTATGACTCAATATCGGTAACACAAATCACATCAATTGCGAATGGAATTTTCAAACGTAAAAAGTATATCGTCTCGTTCGTGTGGTTATTTTGCTCTATTGCGTTTAAAAATTTTGGTGTAACTTGAAGACAAAACGATAAAATTGAATCTCGAAAAATCAAAATCGTACAAATAAATCAATAATCCCCAATGACATTAACGCCCCAAATATTAACGCCGCGTCAGGCATTGAACAAAAGTTTCTTAAAACAGAAACTAAAACCGACGCGAACCGGTTTTGACCGGTTTCGGAATGCGCTTGTCCGTTTGCTCGACAACATCAACAATTCCGAATCAGAAGAATTTCACAAAAATCTGATTGCCGAATTTTTGGCGGAAGCATATTACAAACCGGATCATTTTATTAACACAAAAGATCGAAACGATCTTGTTATTCATAACGGTAACAAAGCCGACAGTTCCATCGGCGTTATCTTTGAAGTCAAAAGTCCGTCCAACAAAAACGAAATGGTCAGTGTTGACAACCTGAACACCAAAGCGTTTCAAGAACTCATTTTGTACTATCTGCGCGAAAGAATAACGCACAAAAATATCGAAATCAAACATCTGATTATTACCAATGTTGACGAATGGTTTATTTTTGATGCAACAACTTTTGAACAACTCTTTGCACAGAATAAAGAATTGGTCAAGCGATTTATTGACTTTGAAGAAAAACGGTTGCTCTCTGCCAAGACCGATTTTTTCTACACGCAAATTGCCAAGCCATTTATTGACACGATTTGTGAAATTGAATTTGCTCACTTCAATCTTCGTGATTATGAAAAAAATATTCGCAATATCAGTAAAGAAAACGAAACAAAATTAATTCCGCTTTTCAAAATATTCACACCGGAACATCTCCTAAAATTGCCGTTTGCCAACGATTGTAATACGCTTGATAGCGGTTTTTACAACGAGTTATTGCACATTCTTGGCTTGACAGAAACTGTTGTTAAAGGAAAAGTTTTGATCAAACGTAATAACGAACAAGATCGAAACTCTGCTAGTGTTTTGGAAGAAACCATCACACAATTAGATTCGCTCGCGAAACTAGAGCGGTTAAAAAATCCAAGCCATTACGGTAAAACTGAACAAGAACGTCTCTTTAACGTTGCGCTGCAATTGTCATTGATGTGGGTTGATCGGATATTGTTCATTAAATTATTGGAGGCACAACTTCTATCTTTTAATGATGGTGATAAAGAATTTTTGCTTATTAGCTTGACTAAAATAAAAAATTATGACGAACTCAATAACTTATTTTTTCAGGTTCTTGCCAAAAAAACAAACGAACGTAACAAAGATGTACAAAATTGGTCAGGTAAAATTCCTTATCTCAATTCGTCACTTTTTGAACCGACTGAATTGGAACAGGAAACCATTTTTATCAACAGTTTAACGGACAATAAAACGATTCCCATTCTTTCAACGACAATCCTAAAAGATCGGCAAGGAAAAAAACGTACAGGAAAATTGCCGACGCTTGAATATCTTTTTGAATTTTTGAACGCTTATGATTTCGGCAGCGAAGGAGTCGATGACATTCAAGAAGAAGACAAACCGCTTATCAGTGCGTCTGTTCTCGGTTTGATTTTTGAAAAGATTAACGGTTACAAAGACGGTTCATTTTTCACGCCGGGTTACATCACGATGTACATGTGCCGCGAAACAATTCGTAACGCCGTGATTCGTAAATTTAATACTGTTCATCATTGGGATTGTAAAAGCATTGATGAGATTCGTAACAAAATGAACTATTATGATGCTGATATTAAAAGTGCGAATGCTGTTGTTAATAGTATTAAAATTTGTGATCCTGCTGTTGGTTCGGGGCATTTTTTGGTTTCGGCTCTTAATGAAATGATTGCCGTAAAACAGGAATTAGGTATTTTGACGGATCGTAATGGACGGCGATTGCGATTCCATAATATTCAAGTTGTCAATGACGAATTACTCGTGACAGATATTGATGATGGAAAATTGTACGAATATAAACGAAAAAATCACGCACAAAAACGGAGTATTCAAGAAGCTATTTTTCACGAAAAGCAGACGATTATTGAGAATTGTCTGTTTGGAGTTGATGTCAATCCTAATTCCGTGCAAATTTGCCGGTTACGTTTATGGATTGAACTTTTGAAAAATGCTTACTACAAAAACGGTACAGAATTGGAGACATTGCCGAATCTTGACATTAACATTAAATGCGGCGATTCGTTGGTGAGTCGATTCTCGGTTGATGCGGATATTACGCCGGTGTTGAAAAAGCATGATTGGACAATCGAACGTTACCGCAACGCGGTTGCGTCTTATCGTTGCGCAAAAAGCCGCGAAGAAAAAAGCGAGTTAACAAAATTGATTGCCGCAATCAAATCAGACTTCCAACGTGAAACTCCTTGGAAGTTATTGCAAGGACGCGAGAAAATTTTATCAAAACATTATCGAGATTTACATTCTAAAAATCACCCTGCACTCTTCAATAAGCGCAACGAAAAACAACATGCTGATTTGCAAAAAACGATAAAACAAATCAAAGAAGAAATCACAAAATTGGAAACAGAAATTGCCGAGATAAAATCGAATACGATATATGAGAATGCGTTTGAATGGCGGTTTGAGTTTCCTGAAGTCCTAAATAACGATGGCGAATTTTTAGGTTTCGATGTGGTGATTGCCAATCCGCCTTATTTGAATATCGAGTTAATGGACAAAAAATTAAAGGACTACTACAAAACAGCGTTTTCAACTTTTTACAAACGTTCGGATACATTTAATTTGTTCACGGATCTTTCGTATTCGTCTTTGTGTCCATCCGGTTTCGTAACATTTATTGTCCCGTCAATTGTATTGACAAATTTGTCATTTAAACCGATTCGGGACGAACTTCTCAAGACCCGCTGGTTGCGGCGAGTTTGTTACACCGGTGAAAAAGTTTTTAGTAAAGCCACCGTCGATACGGTCATTTTATTTATTGACAAAACGCCGAGTCAAACGATTGAATTGATCAATGCGTTGGATTTTTCCAGTCACAAAAAAACGATAGTAGCACACGATTACTTCACAAAATTTAACAACGTCATCAGCATTTCTAGCAACAAAAAATCAAACGCGATCTTTGATAAAATTTTCAAACCAACGAACATCAATATTGAGTTACATTTTGATATTTTTCAAGGAATCGTTACCGGCAATAATCCCGTTTTTATTTTCGACGAACCGCAGCAATGGAAGTCATTGAAAATTGAACGGAAATTACTAAAACCTGTTTTGCATGGACGCGATTTTCATAAATGGATTATTAAAAATACTGAACGAAAAATTTTATATCTTGATTCGAAAAGCAATATTGAAGATTATCCAAATACGAAACAATATCTTTTACCTTTCAAAAATGAATTATCAAAACGGCGTGAATGTGTCAATGATGCGATTCCATGGTTTTCGCTTCAATGGGCAAGAAACCGTAAATCACTCGAAACGCTTCCGAAAATCATTGTCCAAAACACGCGAAACGAACGATTGAAGCCGCGAATAGTTGCTACGGTTGACGAGATTGGTTTTTTTGGTTCGCAAGGATTAAATTTTATTGTCCCAAAAACAAAGGATTATTCGATCTATTTTTTAATTGGAATTATCAATTCAAAACTGATCAATTATATTTTTGCAACAAAATTTCTTAATCTTGCAATCAAAGCCGATTTCATTAAACAACTCTCATTTCCCAAACCAAGCAAGCAACAAATTGTCGGAATCGAAAAACTATCGAAAAAGATTTTAGCCCAAAAAACGCAAGACCTGCGAGCAAATACCGCTGATCTTGAAACACAAATTGATCGTTTGGTTTACGAAATTTACGGATTGACAAGTAGCGAAGTAGAAACGATAGAAAAATTTTAAACTCAAAATAAAATCATCATGAAACTTCAAATATTAACGCCGCGTCAGGCATTGAACAAAAGTTTCTTAAAACAGAAACTAAAACCGACGCGAATCGGTTTTGACCGGTTTCGGAATGCGCTTGATATTGGTTTTTATAATGAGTTGTTGTACATTCTTGGTTTGGCGGAGATTAAACGTGACGGCAAAATTTTAATTGAACGTTGCAAAAAAGAGGATCGTCACTCGGCAAGTATCTTGGAAAACGCGGCGGCTCAATTGGACTCGCTTGAGAAGTTGGATTTTTTGCAAAACAAAAATCAGCACGGCAACACAGATCAACACGCCAACACAGATCAAGAATCCATTTTCAATATTGCCCTGCAATTATCTTTGACATGGATCAACCGAATCTTGTTCTTTAAATTACTCGAAGCGAAACTTGTTGCCTTCAACAACGGCAATAAAGATTTTTTGTTTCTTCATTCCGGCAAGATCAAAACGTACAACGAACTGAATAATCTATTTTTTCAAATTCTTACCCAAAAACCGGAAGAGCGAAGTAAACAAAATAAATTATTGTACGAAAAGATTCCTTATCTCAATTCATCTCTTTTTGAACCGACTGAATTGGAGCAGGAAACCATTTTTATCAACAGCTTGACAGACAATAAAACGATTCCCATTCTTTCAACGACAATCCTAAAAGATCGGCAAGGAAAAAAACGTACAGGAAAATTGCCGACGCTTGAATATCTTTTTGAATTTTTGAACGCTTACAATTTCGGCAGCGAAGAAGTTGATGACATTCAAGAAGAAGACAAACCGCTTATCAGTGCGTCGGTTCTCGGTTTGATTTTTGAAAAGATTAATGGTTACAAAGACGGTTCATTTTTCACACCGGGTTACATCACAATGTCAATGTGCCGCGAAACGATTCGCAAGGCTGTTGTACGAAAATTTAACGAGGTGAAACATTGGAATTGTAAAAATTTTGACGAACTGTACGGTAAAACGATTGATATTGCCGAAGCGAATGCAATTGTTAATAGTCTTAAAATTTGTGATCCTGCTGTTGGGTCTGGGCATTTTTTGGTTTCGGCTTTGAATGAAATTATTGCTGTCAAAAATGATCTTGATATTTTGCAAGACCGCTCCGGGCGGCGGATAAAAACGTACCAAATCGAAGTCGCCAACGACGAACTTCTTGTAACGGATGCTGATGACGGCAGAATTGTTGAATATCGTCCAACAGATAAAAGAATACAAAAACTCCAAGAAGCCCTCTTTCATGAAAAGCAAACGATTATCGAAAATTGTCTGTTTGGTGTTGATGTCAATCCTAATTCCGTGCAAATTTGCCGGTTACGTTTATGGATTGAACTTTTGAAAAATGCGTATTACAAAAACGGGACAGAATTGGAGACATTACCGAATCTTGACATCAATATCAAATGCGGCAATTCGTTGGTGAGTCGATTTGCGGTTGATGCGGATATTACGCCGGTGTTGAAAAAGCATGATTGGACAATTGAACGTTACCGCAACGCGGTTGCGTCTTATCGTTGCGCAAAAAGCCGTGAAGAAAAAAGAGAATTGACAAAATTGATCGCCGCAATCAAATCAGACCTGCAACGTGAAACATTATGGATTTTGAAACAAGAAAAACAGCGAGATAAATTGGCAGGTGAGTTGTATCGGCAAACTCATCAGGGAGTTTTGATCGAAAGGACGCAAGCCGAAGAAACCGCTTGGAAAAACAAAGAGCAACGGCTCAAGGAAGAAATTGCCAAATTGGAAACAGAAATTGCGGAGATTAAATCGAACACTATTTTTGAAAACGCGTTTGAATGGCGATTTGAATTTCCTGAAGTGTTGAGTGATAGCGGCGAGTTTCTTGGTTTCGATGTGATTCTTGGCAATCCGCCGTATATTGACGCGAAGAAGTTGAAATCGATAAGCCAAATTTTGCGTCTTGGTTATTCAACTTATTCGGGAACGGCTGATTTGTACGTCTATTTTTACGAACTCGGTTTGCGCAACGTTAAATCGAATGGCATTGTCAATTTTATCTCGTCGAACAAATTTATCAGAACAAGTTACGGCGAAAATCTGCGGAAACTTCTGACTGGTTTTAAGATTGAGGAGATTATTGATTTTACGGATGTTGCTGTTTTTCATGCGGCGTTGGTGGCGAGTTGTATTGTTTCTGTAACGAAGGCGGAAGGTAGCGGAAACGAAATTTCGTACACGGTTGCCGCCGAAGCCGAAGATAAACGGAAACGAAAAACATTCGTTCATAATCGTCAATTTCACGTTAAACAAGAAACGCTCAGTAACGAAATCTGGCAATTAGAAGAAGCATCGAAACTCTTACTCAAAGAAAAAATCGAACGAAAATCAACAAGACTCAAACAACTCAACTCCATCAAAGTCTATCGCGGCGTAACAACCGGTTACAATCCCGCGTTTATTATTGACGAGACGAAACACAAAGAATTGATGAAACAACAACGCGCGAGTCAAAATATTATTAAGCCTGTTTTGCAAGGACGAAACATTCGGCGATGGGTGTACAACAAAAGTGATCAGTTTATTCTTTTAACCGGTTTTGACCTTGACATTGAGAATAAGTATCCTTCAATTTTTCAACACCTTTCTTTATTTCAGGATTCGTTATCGATTCGTTCCGATCAAGGAAAGGAATGGTACAACTTGCGATCTTGTCAATATTATTCTGCGTTTACGAAGGAAAAAATTATCTGGGGTTTGACTGCGGATAAATGGGCATTTGCGTACGATAATGACGGTCACGTTTTGCCGAGTAACGGTTACATTCTCACGTCAACAGACATTTCAATCAAATATTTGCTTGCGTTAATGAACAGTAAGTTGATGGAGTTTTATTTTGGTTTTATCGGCATAATGACGGCGGGCGGTGCTTACACGTTGAAATATGAAACGGTAATCGAATTTCCGATCAAATTAACTTCCACAAAAATACAACACAAGATCGAGAAATTAGTTGATCGAATAATCGCACAAAAAATACAAGATTTACAAGCCGACACAATTGATCTTGAAACACAAATTGATCGTTTGGTCTATGAAATTTATGAATTGACAAACGGCGAGATCGATATGATTGAAAAACGTCATCAAGACTAAAATCAATGTCAAAGACAAAGTTTAAACCAATATCGAGTTCAATGTTGATTCATGATTTATTCCAAATGCTCGGCGTGCGATACCGTCATTTTTCCGTCAAACAAGAAACGCTCAATAACGAAATCTGGCAATTGGAGGAAGCGTCGAAACTTTTACTCAAAGAAAAAATCGAACGAAATTCGACACGACTCAAACAACTCAAAACAATCAAAGTCTATCGCGGCGTAACAACCGGTTACAATCCCGCGTTTATTATTGACGGAGCCAAACAGAAAGAATTGATGAAACAACAACGCGCGAGTCAAAATATTATTAAGCCTGTTTTGCAAGGACGAAACATACGACGATGGACGTATGACGACACGAAAAATTTTATGATTTTTACGAAAAGGGGAATTGATATTACAAAATATCCTGCGATTGAAAAACATCTTTTGAATTTTCGTGAACAACTTGAGCCGGGCAAAGGTCGAAAAACGGGTTCTTATCATTGGTACGAAATTCAAGACAATACCGCTTATTATGGGGAGTTTGCGAATGAGAAAATTATTTGGGGCTTGACGGCGGACAAGTGGGCTTTTTCGTACGATAATGCCGGTCACTTCTTGCCGAGTAACGGTTACATTCTCACGTCAACAGATATTCCGATCAAATATTTGCTTGCGTTAATGAACAGTAAGTTGATGGAATTTTATTTTGGTTTTATCGGCATTATGACGGCTGGCGGTGCTTACACGTTGAAATATGAAACGGTAATTGAGTTTCCGATCAAATTAACTTCCGCAAAAATACAACATAAGATCGAGAAATTAGTTGATCGGATAATCGCACAAAAAACGCAAGATTTACAGGCAGACACAATTGATCTTGAAACACAAATTGATCGTTTAGTCTATGAAATTTACGGGTTGACAAGAGGCGAAATAGAAACGATGGAAAATTTTTAGACAACCAAAAATATAATTCCGTAAAATCGACATCAATTACATCAATGAAACGATCCGTCCAAAAAAATGACAATCCATGAATCGTTTTGTCGATATTGATTGTAATATGCTTGTAAGCTGGTATACTTCGCGTGTATCAAGATGTTGTTTTGTTTGGCGGCGGTTTCGTTGAGTTGTGGACAACTTTGCAAGACGATTTGCAAGACGAATTTTTTTGTGTTTTTTGTATGGTTGTTTGATAATTTGGTAGAACGATTACACAATTTTTTATAATATGGTTGCGATGCGGCGAGTAGTAATTACGGGCATAGGTTTGGTTACGCCTATAGGTTATGAGGTGGAGACTGTTTGGCAACGGCTTCTGGCTGGTGAATCTGGTGTCGGCATGATAACGCTTTTTGATGCTAGTAATTTTCCGACGAAAATTGCTGCGGAGGTTAAGGGGTTTAACATGTCTGTTATTGGTGAGTCGGAGTCTGATTGGGAGTTGCAGGATCGTCACACGCGTTTTGCTGTTGGTGCGGGTTTCAAGGCGATGGTTGATTCGGGGTTGTGGGACGCGGCGGCGAAGTCGAAATTGTTCCAATATGATTCGGACAGAATCGGCGTTTACACCGGTGCCGGTGAAGGCGAACAAGATTTTGATAACTTCACTAAAATGGTTTTGGCAAGTGTTGACGGCAATCCGAACGGTGAATTTGACATGGGCAAATTTATCAAAAGAGGTGTAGAAATACTCGATCCGATAAAGGAACTTGAACAAGAGCCGCACATGCCAGCCGCTCATCTTGCCGCGATGTTTCAAGCATTCGGACCGAATGCGAATTGTCTTACGGCTTGTTCTGCGAGTCCGCAAGCGGTCGGTGAGGCTGCTCAAATGATAAAGCGTAATGAAACTGATTTGATGATTGCGGGCGGTGCGCATTCGATGATTCATCCGTTTGGAGTGACGGGGTTCAATCTTTTGACTGCGCTTAGTACAAATAACGATGATCCGGCGGGGGCATCGCGTCCTTTTGATCGTGAGCGGGATGGGTTTGTTCTTGGTGAGGGTGCTGCGATGGTTGTGTTGGAGGAGCTTGAGCACGCGAGGAAGCGCGACGCGAAAATTTACGCCGAGCTAGTCGGATACGGGGCAACATCAGACGCTTTCAGAATCACCGACATTCACCCCGAAGGACGAGGGGCAATCGGATGTATGAAACAAGCATTAGAAGACGCAAATTTGACAATCAACGATGTTGACTACATCAACGCACACGGGACAAGCACAACCGTAAACGATAGAGTAGAGTCTTTGGCAATAAGAAAATTATTCGGTGACAGAGCTTACAAAATTCCCGTATCAAGTACGAAAAGTGTAACGGGTCATCTTGTTGCTGCGGCGGGAGTGAGTGAGTTAATTTATTGTATATTGGCAATGCGTGATGGGGTTGTTCCGCCGACGATAAATTATCACACGCCTGATCCTGATTGTGATCTTGATTACGTTCCAAATAAACCGCGAGAGCAAAAAGTAAATGTCGCAATAAGCAACAGCTTCGGATTCGGCGGACAAAATGTAACACTAGCCATAAAACGATTCGCTTAATCAAAA
>JAISQS010000382.1 GCA_031274045.1 Planctomycetaceae bacterium
TACTAAGGTTGTTTTGTTTAGAAAAAATCAGGTAAAAATAAGGTTGAGTCAAAGACGGATATTCCGCTGATACATTACCTAAAAACTAACTTCGGGGGCAAGCCCCCGTCGCTAACGACTTCCCGCCTAACGCTGTTGTACTTTTTAAGTTTTGGAACAAGTCTATTGACACTGACAATAAGTGCCGGTCGTGTTTTTCGGATTTCAGCACCGACAACCGGATCGAGATTGACTTTCCAGATTTCACCTTGTTTCATAAAAATTCTCTCCGTCAAGTTGAGTGAATTCTGTCAATTCCTTATCATCTTGGTAGTCTTTGACTGCGAGTTCAGCCGCTCGCCTCAAAGATATTTTTTGCGATTCATTCCGAACAGAATGAATAATTCTCTCCGCAATAAACATGCGTTGGTCAAACGGTAATGTATTGACCGTTTCCAAAATTTTAAAAGCGTTCATAAGTTTGTTCCCGTTATACTGGTACAAAGTTCTCTAATTGTTCGTGTGAATAATTCACATGAGGATAAGAAATGGTAATGAAAGATTACGGAAATTTGAAATATTCTTTGGTGAAAAAAGTCGTCAGGACAAAATCGCAACATTGCGAAAACATCAATTTACCGACAACGTGAAACATTGTGACATATAGATAACAGATTTTCAACGGGAGAGCCAATGTAAAGTAGGCAACCGACTGCCGGACAGTTGCCTACCTTACGTTGCTGATGCGTTTTCCGTTGTCGTTGTCGTTGATGCTGATGTCGGTGGTTCGTTGGGGGATGGTGATAATTGTTGCGCGGCACTGTGGTCGCGGTCTAGGTAGAGATTTGACCAGGCACTTGTTCCTTTGAGAGCGGCGTTGTAGTTTAGAACCGGAGAATTTAGGAAATCGTCAAGCTCGCCAAAATATTTCAAACGATCATACGCTATCGTCCAAATACAATCCTTGTCGTCCGCCTCACAACGGCTCTTCGCCGAACCGCCGCAAGGTCCGTTACGCATATTTTTTGAACAACTATTCATCGGGCAAAGATACGCCGTGTCCGGCAGTCCGCAGTCACCGCAATCCGTACAACCATAAAGCGTATGCTTCGCCTCCTTCTCAATCCAATGAAGCATCCGAAGGCAATACGATAATTTATTCTTGTCCAAAATCTGAAAAATCCGACGAAAAATTGGATACAAACCATTGCCCCGATGAAACGCAACCGCATGAACCAAACGTGAAAAACGATAAAATAACGTAATATTTTTCGTTCGTTTAAGTTTTCTCAAAACCGGATTAGGTTGCGGCAATTTGGACTCCGGTAAATTCGCGTTCGGTAAATTTGCATCCGGTAAATTTGCGTTCGATAAATTCGCATCCGGTAAATTTGCGTTCGGTAAAAAATCTGCGTCACAAAAATCTTTGTCAAAAAAGTAAAATTCGTTTGGCTGGGAAAATTGAATCTCGTAATAAAATTGTTTCCAATCGTCACGGGAATATTGGTTTGCCAGTTCGATGATTTCAAAGAACGCCTCCGGCTTCGCAAGACCGCCAAGATAACCCGCCGCAAAACCAAGACCACGAAACACCGCCAACTGTTTCGCCGCCAATTCACGAAAATATTGTTTACCTTTATCGTGACCGGCAGCGTATCTTTCAACCTCCGCAAGAAGACAATCACTCACAACACATCCGGCAAGTTTGCCCGTGTTGAACATTTTCGCAACCGTTTTCGTCAAAACATAAACATTGCCAATCACCGGAACATCCAATTCCTGTAACCGAAGGAATTGTTTCACCTCGTTGAATTTCCGCATATCGTAACCCAATTGTGGCAACACCCAAACCGCTCCGGCACGAATTTTACGTACCAATTTGTAATATTGCGGAACGAGTTCGTTTTCGTTTTTCTTGAATGGATTGACAACGCAGCCAGCGTAAAAACGGGTTGGGGCGAGTGTTTCCGTAACACCGACGCGTCGCGAAGGAACACAAAGCCCGCGATTCATCGTCGACATCATCGCAAGCAACTCAACAGAATCAATATCAAAAACTCCGGCTGCAAGTTGCGGATAACCTGTTACAGGCAAATCGCCGGAAAGCGCAAGAATATGATCAAACCCCTCCGCCGCGTAACGCCAAAGATTCGACTCCAACCCCGCCCGATTGTAATCCTTGCAAGCAAGATGTAACACAATTTGAGATGCCGAGTCGTTCAATTGACCGGCAAGCCAATCCGCCGGAAGCATCGGGTTGCCGCCCGGATTATCCGTGACGGAAACCCAACTAATGCGATTGTCCGACAACAATTCCCGCGCAAGAACAACCGGCGAACCTTCACCCCGTACCGAAATCCCGCGTGTCGAAATCCCACGCGTCGTCACAACTTCGGCACCCACCGGAAACAACCGTTCCGGCAAAACAGAACCCCGTATCGTTTCGTAAAAAGTTGGTCGCATACCTCAACAATAGCGTTAATGTATCAGAAGTCAAGTCTATATTTTATTTGTCAACAGATTGCGCAGATTGTAGTATATTCAGTTAAATGTCTCAACGCTGTCGTAAAACAAACCTTATTTACGACCTTATTTTTTTACAAAAGCAACCTTAGTAGCCATGTAATATCACAGTTTCGCAAGCCGTAGGTTTGCATCGCTCGGTAGAAAATGAAGTTCCCACACAAACGAGCATTCCGTAGGAATGCTACCCTTGGTCAAGTCA
>JAISQS010000410.1 GCA_031274045.1 Planctomycetaceae bacterium
GACGGACTGGAACGCGGGCATCCCGCCCGCCTCTGTGCGTAATAGAACCAAACAAGTTGGAACTGAACGCCAAAACGTGTTGGCAAACGTTCTCCGACACATCTTGGCGTTCCTTCCAAACTCGTCCGGTTACCTAATACACTTAGGCGGGCGGGACGCCCGCGTTCCAGTCCTTCGCCGCTTCGCGGCAAGGAAAAAAATTTCCGCGTAGCGGAATCGGACTGGAACGCGGGCGTCCCCCCCGCCTCTGTGCGTGATAGAACCGAACAAGTTTGAACTGAACGCCAAAACGGTTTGGCAAATGTTCCCCGACACGTCTTGGCGTTCCTTCCAAACTCGTTTGGTTGCCCAACGCACAAAGGCGGGCGGGACACCCGCGTTCCAGTCCTTCGCCGCTTCGCGGCGAACTTATGTGTTACAACAAGGGGCGTTGACCTACGCTATGATATTTTGCCCTTTCAGGGCGTTGAGGCAGCGTATTGATACGGTGTATCGATAAAGGGAAAAGTATAAACGCAGTAACTTGCGCCTCTACAAATCATGGCGATTGCAATTGAAAATGGAATTTTCAAGTGTAAAAAGTATACTAACAATTTCTCTAATTGTTCTTGCATAATTAGGGGATTTTCACAAGAAGGCAATGGAAGAATATTTTTAATATAAAGTTTGCAAATATTGTAAACAATAGACTACGTATTATTTGACAGATTTTAATAAAAAACTGATCTGTATGAATCTGCTGTATAAATCTGTAAAATCTGTTGACAACAAAATTCTCCCAAAAAATATTCTTCCCTTACCTCCCATTAACTTCCTGTGAATTATTCCCCCCGAATAAAAGTTACGCATAAAAGTTACGCAATAGAGATTAGAGAACTTGGTACTACCTTCTGTTTGGCTTCTGTCAAATTGGCAGTGGAAAGCTGGCATGATTGTTGCTCTTTGTGTGTTGGATTCGTTTTTTACGGATTCGTATATATTGGCGGAAAGGGGAGTTTATTGTTATTGCGGCTTGATTTTACCGGTGTATTGCTGGTGTTTTACCGGATTTTGCCGTAATGTTTTTTGATGTTGCGAGGGTTTTGTGATTGTTTTTTTGTTACGGAATTTTTGTAACGATAAATCACGAAGCGGGCAAAATCTTTTTTTGCAATACAATTGAACTCTTCCAAATTAACATATCTCAAAAAAACATCACGAAGGAGTTACCAAACGTGTCTAAGAAAATGTCATTCGATGATGCCGCGCGACAACCAATCGCTGCCGGTGTCTCAAAATTAGCCAGAGCTGTTAAAAGCACTCTGGGACCACGTGGTCGTAACGCTGTCCTTGACAAAGGCTGGGGCGCGCCAAAGATCACAAAAGACGGAGTTACAGTCGCCGAAGATATTTCACTCGACGACCCCGAAGAGAATTTAGGAGCACAAATCGTCAAAGAAGCAGCATCAAAAACAAATGATGTTGCCGGCGATGGAACTACGACCGCAACCGTGTTGACCGAAGCGATTTATCTTGAAGGTTTGAAGATGGTCGCTGCCGGTGCCGATCCGATGTCGCTTGCTCGCGGTATTGCCAAAGGTGCTGCCGCCGTTTGCGAAGCGGTGTCAAAAATCGCTACACCCGTAAACGAAAAAAGCCGAAAAGAAATCGAGCAAGTCGCAGCTATCGCGGGGAATAACGACCCAACAATCGGTAAACACCTTGCTGACGCTTTCGTTAAAGTCGGAAAGAACGGTGTCATTACCGTCGAAGAAGGGAAGCAAGCCGAAACATACGTTGAAGTCGTAGAAGGAATGCAGTTTGATCGCGGTTTCCTGTCTCCGCATTTTGTCACTAATGTTGACGATCAAATTGTAGAACTCGATGACACTCTCGTACTTGTCTACGAAGAAAAAATTTCGAGTGCAAAACAGCTCATACCAATTCTCGAAACAATCTCAAAACAGAGTAAGCCGTTGCTGATTATTGCCGAAGACATCGAAGGCGAAGCACTCGCAACTTTGGTCGTCAATAAACTACGCGGATTGATCAAGGTCTGCGCAGTCAAAGCACCGGGTTACGGCGACCGCCGAAAAGCAATGCTCGGCGATATCGCAATTTTGACCGCCGCAACCGCAATTTACAAAGACTTAGGCGTACAGCTTGACGCGGTGAAGTTGACGGACTTGGGGCGGTGTAAAAAAGTTACCGTGACGTCCGAAAACACGACCATCGTGAGCGGTGCCGGTAAAAAGAGCGAAATTGACGCGAGAGTTGAGCAGATTAGACGGGAAATTGAGACAACAACAAGTAACTACGACCGCGAGAAATTGCAAGAACGGCTTGCTAAACTTGCCGGAGGAGTCGCTCAAATAAACGTCGGTGCCGCAACAGAAACCGAATTGAAAGAACGAAAATATCTCTACGAAGATGCCCGCGCCGCAACCAAAGCGGCGTTGGAAGAAGGGATCGTTCCGGGCGGCGGAGTAGCTCTTTTGAGGAGTGAAAAAGCTCTCGATAAAGTTGAGGCGGTCGGCGATGAGACCTACGGCGTGCAGATAATAAAGAAGGTACTCGATGCTCCGATTCGATGTATCGCTGAAAATGCAGGAATTGACGGCGCGGTAGTCGTGAACAGAATCAGGCAGCTCAAAGGTAAAAACGACGGCTACGATGCCGACAAAAATACCTACGGCGATCTGTTTGAAGCGGGAATTGTTGATCCGGCAAAAGTTGTTAAAACCGCACTCACAAACGCGTCAAGTTGCGCCGGTCTGCTCTTGACAACCTCATGCGTGATAACGGATATTCCAAAAGATGAACCAGCCGGTCCGCCGCCAGGTGCAGGCATGAACGGCATGGGAGGCATGGGCGGAATGGGAGGCATGGGAGGCATGGGCTTCTAATTATTGTTAGCCTAAAGTCATAAAAACAAAGAAATTAAAGACCAACTTGCCTGCGATAGTTTGTGTACGTAATGTACAATAAATTTCGTTTACGTTTAATCGTGAAAATGGCGGTTGATCAAACTGTGTCAAGATAATCGTGTTGAGATTTTTGCGGGTTCGTGTTTTTTGGGTTAGAGTTGCGGTTTGTTTTTTTGATAAATCGGAACAAAGCATGAAGTCTGAATCGCGATTATGATTCTCTTGATTATAGTAAAAATTAAAAAATAAATTAACGTATCAAATAACACTAGACTATGACAGTTGACGCTTAAAGATATTCTGAAAGACGGAGTTATTGTGTGCATGTATTGCGGGCAATAATAAAAATTAAGAGTGAACTGTTTGCAACCTATTTAACGTGAAAGGAAAAATAATCATGTCAAAGAAAATCAACCTGAAACCGCTTGATGATCGGATTGTTGTTGAGCCATTGGCGGCTGAAGAGAAGACGGCGGGCGGTTTGTACTTGCCGGATACCGCAAAGGAAAAACCGCAGCGCGGGACTGTAATCGCAATCGGACCCGGCAAACTGCTTGACAGCGGTAGTCGTGCTGTTTTGAGTGTTGCTATTGGTGATGAAGTCATCTATGGCAAATATTCGGGCAGTGATATTGAGATTGACGGAACTGAAATTAAGATTCTGCGTGAATCGGATGTTCTTGCAAAAGTGGTCAAGTAAAACGACGAATCCAGCTCAAGAAAATCCGAAAACGGCGCGGCGATATTTGGTCGCCGCAATGTTTCAGTTGTTTACCGAAACCGGATTCAAAATTATGAAAATGGTAGTTTGATCTTGCCGTATTGAGTTGACCGCAGTTCGATTGAACGAGCTTAGCAGTAACGGCAGACGGCAAGAGTTACCGTTATTCCGGTTTCGGGTACTTTCAAAATTAACAAATTAACAGATAAGAAAAATGGCAAAGCAGCTTATTTTTAGTGAAGATGCCCGCAAGAAGATACTTGATGGCGTTAATAAACTGGCGGATGTCGTTGCAGTGACGATGGGACCGACAGGTCGTAATGTTATCCTAAATAAATCTTTTGGCGGACCGACAGTTACAAAGGATGGTGTTAGTGTTAGCAAGGAGGTTGAGTTAGAAGACCCGTTTGAAAATATGGGAGCGAAACTCGTCAATGAGGTAGCGTCCAAGACATCCGATTTGGCGGGTGATGGAACGACGACGGCTACTGTGTTGGCGCGTGCGATTTATCGTGAGGGGTTAAAAAATATTGCCGCAGGTGCGAACCCGACTGCTTTGAGACGCGGTATTGATAAGGCGGTTGACGCGGCGGTTGAGTATTTGCACGGATTAGCCAAAGCGGTTACAACAAAACAAGAAGTCGCAAGCGTAGGGGCTATTTCGGCAAATAACGACGCGATAATCGGCGACCTGCTCGCCGAAGCGATGGAAGCTGTCGGCAACGACGGCGTAATTACGGTCGAAGAAGGCAAAACTGCCGAGACAAAATACGAAGTTGTCGAAGGAATGCAGTTTGACAAAGGTTACATTTCGCCGTACTTCATAAACGATCCGACAAAGATGAATTGCGTCTTCAATGACCCGCTCATTTTGCTGCATGAAAAGAAGATCAGCAACATACGCGAATTTGCGCCGTTGTTGGAAAAGGTCGCGCAAACGATGAAGCCGTTGTTGATTATTGCGGAGGATGTTGACAATGAACCGATGACGATGCTTGTTGTTAATAAACTGCATGGCACGTTGAATGTCGCGGCGGTCAAGGCACCGGGTTTTGGTGATCGGCGAAAGGCGATGTTGCAGGATATTGCAATTTTAACCGGCGGAGTTGTGATAAGCGAAGATTTGGGTATCAAGCTGGAGAACGTAACAATTGATCAACTCGGTAAAGCCGCGCAGGTAACAGTTGACAAAGATTCCACAACAATCGTAAAAGGTGCTGGCAAGAAAGCAGACATCAACGCTCGGCTTGATCTGTTGCGAAGGCAGATTGAGACGACGGACAGCGAGTATGACAGGGAGAAATATCAGGAGCGGCTTGCTAAGTTGAGCGGTGGAGTTGCGGTGATTCAAGTCGGCGCAAGCACTGAAGCGGAAATGAAGCAGAAAAAGGCAAGAATCGAAGACGCACTTCACGCGACCCGTGCCGCCGCACAAGAGGGGATTTTGCCCGGAGGCGGAGTTGCTTTGTTGCGGTGTAAGGAAGCTGTTGAGAAGATTCGTGCTACTGCGAAGGGCGACGAGAAGATTGGGGTTGATATAATTTTGCGAGTTTTGCCGAAACCGTTGATCAGGATTGCTGAAAACTGCGGCTTGGACGGCTCCGTTATCGCGGACGAAGTTTCGCAAAAACCAACAAACACCGGCTACGACGCAAACGCCGCAAAATATGTCGATATGTTCAAAGCAGGAATTGTTGATCCGTTGAAAGTCGTGAGGACAGCATTGACGAATGCCGCGAGCATCGCCGGATTGATGTTGACAACGGAAACGCTTGTTACCGATTACAAAAAAGACGAAAATAAAAATGACATCTACGGTGCTGTAATCTGATTTCAAACTCAAATTACAAGGTCAAAAGAGTTTTTTGAAAAAAAACAAAGACACGCGAAATGGTCAAAGAACACAAACGTTCCAGATCATTTCGCGTTTTTTTAGCAAAATAATTCACAGGAAGTTAAGAAAAGGCGGGGGAAGAATATTTTTGAGAATACAAAACAAACTAAATAGACGAAACATAACGAAATAATTTTGGCTCTTTTATATTTTTTTGTTGGTGCACTAGCATGAAATAATAAAAGAGTCTATTTTGAATGAGGTAATGAGGTTGGTGTATATATGATATTCCATTGCTACTGAGGTTGTTTTGTTGGAAAAATTAGGTAGAAATGAGGTTTTTGGCTGGTAGAAGTTACAACGTATTTCACGCACCATTTCGTCGGTAGCAAGCTACCGTCGCTAACGTCTGCGCATGCGTTTATGACTTGTGTGGAATAGCGAGGGCGTTGCCCTGTGCTATGAGCTTGTTGCCATTTCAAGGCGTTGATACAGCGAATAAAAGGCACAAATGTAACAGCCCCACAATATCCGAAATAATCAGAAAAAATATATTAGAGAACAGCTGTAGTTATGCCGAAGATTGTGGGGCGCGGTAGTGTTTTTTACTGCTTACTCAATGTGCGTCTAATATATCTAATAGTAATAATATGGAAGAAACGTCATCGGTAATTCAGTGGCATCCGGCATTTTGTGAGGCGATTAAACTCGAACTTGATGAATATCGGGATGATTTGATTTTTGAACCCACGCATGAATTAACCGCTGCTCCGCTTATAATTGATGTGCTGATAATCAAGAAACGCCGTAATATTGTTATCACAAAGAATATTGCAAAAATATTCCGGCGGTACAATATTATTGAGTACAAGAGTCCCAACGATTACGTTTCTATCGGAGATTACAATAAAGTGCGTTCGTATGCGTTGCTTTATGCTTCGCAGCAAAAGACGGATGCGAAGAGATTATCGTTAACGTTGCTCTCCGAGCGTAAACCGGTCAAGTTGTTAAAATATTTGTCACAGCGTCTCTCCGTGAAACAGGATCAGCCCGGAATTTACACGGTCAACGGAGATATTTGTGCTTTGCAAATTGTTGTGTCTGGCGAGTTGTCATTTGAGGAGAATATGTGGGTGGCGGGGCTGACGAAACGCTTGACTGGTGATCGATTATCTCGTATTATAGGCGAGTCGCATCAACGCGGTAAAGATGTCGTAGACGGTGCGTATATTGATGTGGTTTCAAGAGCAAACGAAAAATCTTTGAAGGAGGTAATGATGGGTAAAACATTTGAACAACTATTGGAGAAATACGGTGTTACAGACCGGTTTATTGCCAGAGGCAGAGTCGTAGGCAGAGTCGAGGGCAGAGTCGAGGGCAGAGTTGAGGGCGAAGCCAGAGGCAGGGTTGAGGCGGAGCGCAATACGATAGTTGCGATATTGCGTCGGCGTTTTGAACGGATTCCGAAATCGTTGGAAGTGTCGATTCGGAAAATTGATGATCCGGTGTTGTTGGAATCATTGGCGGTTGAGGCGGCGGTGTGCGATTCGCTTACGGAGTTTAAGGCGAGATTGAAATAGGTCAAACAGCAAATTCCCATTACTTCGTAATATACTTTCGGCAGTCATAAATGTATGTTTTTACCCTGTAGGCGGGAAGGCTTGAGGTATTAGGCAGAGAGGCGTTAGGTTCGCTGCCTAACGCCTGCACGCCTAACGCCTCACCTGTCTAACGTCATTTTTATGACCGCCGGAAGTATATATCAGTGAAATACTTCAACGCTGTAGAAAAAACAAACCTTATTTACGACCTGATTTTCTTACAAAAACAACCTTAGTAGCCATTCATAATTCACAGTTCATAATTCACATTGATCATTGATCATTGATCATTGTGCATTGCA
>JAISQS010000592.1 GCA_031274045.1 Planctomycetaceae bacterium
GAACTTGAGTTCGATGTTGTCGGCGGCTCAATTTGCCCGCCGAAAATTTCCATGCCGCGAAGTTGACGCCCCACAAAACTATCACGCTCCGAAATATACCGCCTACGCCCAATTCCCGAACCTAACCGCGAACGCCCAACCAAATTCCGCAACGGCTGCGTTACCCTATCATTCAAACTATCAAACAAACGATCAAAAACATCACACGTCCGATTCACCAAAACAATACCGCCGCTTTTTGGCGGTTCATTTTGATGCGGATCGTTTTGGGGCGGATTGGTTGTTGTGTGGTTTTGTTGTGTGGTTGTTGGTTGTGGTTGTTGTGTTGGTCTGGTGAAGGGTGCGGTTGTGCTTGGGTTTAGTTGGTCAAATACGGCGCGGGTGTTGTTCAAGTTTGTGTTGTTTGGGTTTGTGTTGTTGTTTGGTTGGAGGTAGGGTTGTGGGAGTCTGTTGTTTACGATGTAGGTATTATTTGGGATGACTTGCGAACGTACCGTTAACCCGCCGCCGGTTGCGAGCCACAAAATTAAGACAAAAACTAATTGTCGGATAAAACTCTTCGTTCTCATTTTTGGTAACTGTTCAGTCGTTTTGAATTGCTTGCATTTGAAATTTCGCTATTGATTATGGGTTTATCTATGGCGGTGTTTTATTTTTTTCTTGCAAGTTTCCGTAGTAATTTGTGTAATATTTTGAATAATATTTTGTGTAATATTTTGATCGATATTGAATATGTCAAATTAACTTTTTCGGAGTTTTGTTTGTGTGGATGTTTGGTTTATTTTTTTCTGATTATTTCGTTTTTTGTGGGGCTTTACGTTGTGCCTTTTATCAATGCACTGTCTCAACGCCCTGAAAGGGCAAAATATCATAGCGTAGGGCAACGCCCTACGATAATTGATTGTAAATAACCTTCCCCAACGGGGCAACAATATCTGACCAAGCGGAAGTTTTTAGTTTTCAGTTTTAATATAATCCTTACTGAAAACTTACTACTTAAAAACTACCATTATTGTTGATATTATTGGGGCGTTGCCCCGAGTAGTGTTTGTGAATCTCTTTCGTAGGGCGTTGCCCTACGCTATGATATTTGACCCTTTCAGGGTCGGATAAACCAGAGGTTTACTTTCAAGTATAATCCCCCACAAAATCCGAAATAATCAGAATTCTTCAAAGCACCTTTATACACAACATTATTTTTTATTCAACCGATATTGACCAAAGAGACCCACTTAACAACCATGTTGATCTCTACGTCGAACACTACGTCGATTACTACTGGATTGACACAATATTTTTTGTAGTTTACTCTATTACGTCTTCGTTCGCTGTCTCGCGAGAAGTGATAACATGTGTCGTTGTGATCTTGTAAATTGGCTTGCAATATTTGAGATAGAAACGAATTGGTAAACGATCAATTGGCGGCGGTTAAAATTTTGATCGCCAAATTGACGGTAGCCAAATTAGTCTGTGTGTGAATGTTAAACAAGAAAATTTGAAGCGAAAGACGCAATGTACTATGAAAATTCATAAACGAATTTGGGGTACAAGCGGTTTGAGCTTGAAAGGAGAATTGAACGTATGGTAATGAAAAAATTTATTAACAATCCAGCCGATATTACAACCGAACTTTTGCAAGGATATGCTTTGGCGTATCCTGACAAAGTTAAACTTATCTCTGATCGGATCGTCGTTCGTGCCAATCCGAAGTCAAAAAATAAAGTTGCGTTGATTACGCTTGGCGGAGCCGGACATGAGCCTGCGCTTAGCGGTTATGTTGGTGAGGGTTTGCTTGATGCGTCTGTTGTTGGTGATATTTTTGCTGCGCCGGGTGCGCCGCGTGTGGTTGAGGCTCTTCGTTTGTTTAAGGATTATGCGGGGATTGTCCTTGTTATTCTTAATCACGAAGGAGATGTTTTGAATGGCGATATGGCTATAAATATGGCTGCCAAAGAAGGAATAAACGTGAAAAAAATTCTTACAGCGGAAGACATCGCTGCCGGAATTGACGCAACAATTGACGATAAACGCGGTCTTGGCGGATGCGTTCCTTTGATCAAAGTTGCAGGTGCGGCGGCGGAAGAAGGACAAAGCCTTGATCAAGTTGTTGCTGTCGCAGAGAAATTTAACAGCTCAATGGCAACTCTTGCAGTGACAATGAAAACCGCAACACACCCGCAATCAGGTCAATATATATCAAGCCTTGCCGACGACGAAATGATGATCGGAATGGGACAACACGGCGAAGGCGGCGCAATCGGACCGCAAAAAATATTGACCGCAAACCAAACCGCTGAAATCATGATCAAACAGCTCATCGCCGCAACAAAACTTAAAAAAGGCGACAATGCCGCTTTGATCATAAACGGCTCTGGTGCTACCACTCTAATGGAAATGTTCATCGTTTTCAGAAGAGCGCACCAAGTCCTAAACGAAACCGGCATCAATGTTGCCGCTAGCCGTTGTGAAGAAATTTTAACCGTACAAGAAGCCGCAGGATTTCAAATGTTCCTTGCTAAACTTGACAACGAAACACAAAAATATTTCAAAGCACCAAGCAACGCACCATATTGGACTACGCGATAATTGTTATTTTAGACTGCTCGCAGTTTAAAATTCATGACAATAAACATAAACATTAACAATTAACCAACAAATTAAAATAAAATGGCTGATAATGATAGCGTCCAAGAGGGCAAAACTTTTGGTATCGGTATTCCGCAGAAAACAGAAGGATTTTTCCTCAAAGGAAGCGGACAACTGGAATGGGGAATGAAAAATCGTTTATCGCAAGTATTCAACGCAAAAACGGGTAAATCGGTGATGTTGGCGTTCGATCATGGTTATATAATGGGACCGACATCTGGGCTTGAGCGGATGGATTTGAGTATTGTTCCTTTGATAGAGTATTCGGATTGTATAATGTGTACGCGCGGTGCGCTTCGTACAATTGTTCCGCCGGAGAGTAAGAAGCCTTTATCGTTGCGCTATTCCGCCGGTTCGACAATTTTGACGGATCTCAATGATGAATGTGTTCTTGATATTGACGAGGCGATACGTCTCAATGCGTCACTTCTTGCGGTTATGGTTGCGATTGGTGATCCTAAGCATGAGGCGTTGACGATTCGCAATCTTGTTAAGACGGTTGATCTTGGGATGCGGTATTCGATACCGACGATGGGAGTGACTGCTGTTGGCAAGGAGCTTGTGCGAGATGCGCGTTATCTTGGGATGGCGAGTCGTGTGTGTGCGGAAAACGGCGCACACGTCATAAAAACGTATTACTGCGAAAAGAATTTTGAGCAAGTAGTCAATGCCGTACCTGTTCCGATTGTGATTGCGGGCGGTAAAAAGTTGCCGGAAAAGGATGCGTTGGAGATGGCGTACCGTGCTGTCAATGATGGTGCTGCCGGTGTTGATATGGGGCGAAATATTTTCCAAGCTGAGAATCCTATTGCCATGATAAAAGCCGTAAGAGAAGTCGTTCACAACAACGCAAAAAGCGAACAAGCCTTCAAATTATACGAAGAACTCAAAACAACCACACGTAAATAAACATAATTTTTTGTGTTTCAATATTTGTGTTTCAATAGCCGCGTAGCGGCGCGGACTGGAACGCGGGCGGGGATGCCCGCCTAAGCATTAGGAAACCGAACGAGTTTGGAAGGAACGCCAAGACGTGTTGGAGAACGTAAGGTGGGCAACCGACCGCCGGGCGACAACGTAAGGTGGGTAACCGACCGCTGGGCGACAACGTAAGGTGGGTAACCGACCGCTGGGCGGTTACGTTTTCGGCGAGCGGAGCAAGCCGAAAACAGAGGGGGCGGAAAACGTATCGGTAAAACCAAAACGCCCAAAACGTAGGGCGGATTGGTTTTGCCGA